>CAYQBZ010000042.1:0-13270 GCA_964415855.1 uncultured Rikenellaceae bacterium | reverse complement strand
TTTTAAATGTTATAGTGATAACAAAATCTCTTTGTGCAACAGGTTATATCGATCTAAGGAATGCCCTGCAGTTCTTTTCAATTCTTTCAGGGACGTTACTTATATCGGCTTTTATAAATTTCTCTCCAGTTATCTTTTCATAGAGTTCAATATATCTCTCAGAAACTTCATTAACAAAATCATCAGACATCTCCGGCACATGCTGACCCTCCTTTCCCTGGAACCCGTTAGCCATAAGCCATTCCCTGACAAATTCCTTTGAAAGCTGCTTCTGCGGTAGACCTTTCTCAAACCTTTCCTTGTACTCATCTGCATAAAAATAACGCGATGAATCAGGTGTATTTATTTCATCTATCAGATAGATTTTCCCGTCTTTTTTACCGAACTCATATTTGGTGTCAACAAGAATCAAACCATGCTCTGCTGCTATTTCAGAGCCCCTGAGGAATACCTCCATTGAATATTTTTCCAGCATGTCGTACTCACTCTCTGATACAAGTCCGCTTTCAATAATCTCCGCGCGTGAGATATCTTCGTCATGCCTCCCCTGTTCGGCTTTTGTAGTAGGGGTGATAATAGGCTCAGGAAATTTCTGGTGTTCTTTCATTCCATCCGGTATTTTGATACCGCATATTTCACGGGCCCCTGCCTTATAGGTTCTCCAGGAGCTGCCTGTAAGATATGCCCTGACAATCATCTCAACTGCATATGGTTCACATTTATGACCAAACGTAGCTGTGGGATCCGGTGTGGCAATTTTCCAGTTAGGTACAATATCGCTTGTTGCATCAAGGAATTTTGAGGCTATCTGATTGAGTACCTGTCCCTTATAGGGTATTCCCCGCGGAAGGACAACATCAAATGCCGAGATCCTGTCCGATACAATCATAAGAAGGTAATCGTCATTGATATTATAAACATCTCTGACCTTCCCCTTGTAAATACTCTTCTGACCGGGAAAGTTGTAACTTGAACTTAAAATTGTCTTTACCATAATATTGAGTTTAATTATAATTTCATTTCAGGGAGTCTCTGTTTTTCCTGTTCCATTTTCCTCATCCTCATAGGCTCTCACGATTTTCTTAACAAGCCTGTGCCTTACTATATCGCGCTCATCAAATTTAATTATCGAGATACCTTCAATATCAGCCAGTATGCGCATCGCCTGCAACAGTCCCGATTCTGCCTTTTTCGGGAGATCTATCTGTGTGGTATCGCCTGTCATAATGAACTTGGAGTTAACACCCATTCTGGTAAGGAACATTTTAAGCTGGCTAATTGTTGCATTCTGAGCCTCATCGAGAATGACGAATGCATTTTCGAGTGTCCTGCCCCTCATAAATGCAAGTGGGGCAATTTGTACCGTACCGTCTTCGAGCCAGGTCTCAAGCCTTTTAAAAGGAAGCATGTCATGAAGAGCATCATAGAGAGGTTGCAGGTACGGATCGAGTTTATCTTTCATATCACCGGGAAGAAATCCGAGTCGTTCGCCGGCTTCCACTGCAGGCCTTGTCAGAATGACCTTTTTAACTTCCCTCTCCTTCAGTGCCCGTACGGCCAGGGCAATAGATGTATACGTCTTACCTGTACCTGCCGGTCCCTCGGCAATAATAAGATCATTGGTCTTATAATCATTAACCAGCAGCAGCTGGTTAACTGTCCTGGCTCTTACCGGCTTCCCGCTCGTACCGAATATCAACACGTTTTCGAATTCTCCGTTTGAAGCCGACTTCATATGCTCGGCATCAAACAAATATTTCTCTATATCCTGTTCATCGAGACGGTGATACTTCTGGTAATATTCTATAAGTTCATTGAACTTCTCTGCAAAGATGCTGATCTCGGATTCTTCTCCCATGCATTTAATCTCATTGCCCCGGGCAAGAATCTTTATTTTAGGGAAAAAACTACGGATTTTGTCTAACAAGGAGTTGTTTGTGCCGAAGAATACAACAGGATCAATATCCTCAAGGAAAATAATTATCTCAGTCATTAAAACTCACAAAATAGATGAACAGACCTGCTGTCAAAAAATTATCCGAAGCAGGGTAAAATAGTTTATAAAAATATTCAATGAACACTACAAAGTAAGCTTATTTTTTCCTTAGAAGATTATCTTTGCTATAAGTTTTTTCATATGCCTGTAATTACGTTAACAACAGAATGGAAGCCAGATGATATCTATTACGGGATCATTAAAGGGAAGCTGTGCAGCCTCTGTCCGGGTGCAACAATTATTGATAATGCGGGCAGTATCCCTGCATTTAATATAGCACATGCTTCATTTATCATCAGAAATACCTATTATAACTATCCAAAAGATACGATTCATATTATTTGTGTACACTCAGAAGCAAGGGAGGAACAGGACCATCTTATTGTCAGGTCAAAGGATCATTTCTTTATCGGGACAGACAACGGAATATTCAACCTTATACTAAATTCTGATCCCGATGAGGTAATAGTACTTGATCACAAGGGTGTGCACGATGAACTTGAAATATTTGCCAGGGCAGCTGCAGAGCTTTATTCAGGTAAAAAGCCTTCGGAAGTTGGAACAGCTGTTAAAACTTTCAGGGAGAAAGTTCCCCTCAGGGCCACAATTGACAAAAATGTTATTATAGGCAGCATCATTTTCATTGATTCCTACGGCAATGCGATATCAAATATAACCAGGGAAGTATTTCACCGGGTATTTGAGAACAAAGATTACCGGATACTGATACAGAGTAACAAGAATTATACTGACAGGTTATCCGAAAAATACAGCGATGTCCCCGTTGGAGAATTGCTTGCCAGGTTCAACCAGCTCGATTTACTTGAAATTTCCATCCATGGAGCTGATGTATCAGAATTATTAAGTCTTTCTGTCGGTACCGTGGTCAGGGTAGATACCACAAACAGAGCCACAAAGCCCGATAGCTTGTTCTAAAACCAGTATATATGAATGACAGGGAAAAAAGTCTCAAAGAGTTTGACAGGCTTCTGAGCATATTAGATGAGTTAAGAGCAAAGTGCCCATGGGACATGAAGCAGACCAATGAAAGTCTCAGGAAGCTGACAATCGAGGAGACATTTGAGTTAGCAGATGCTGTTTCTTCCGGGAATGACGAGGCAATCAGGAATGAACTGGGAGATCTCATGCTGCATCTGGTTTTTTATTCAAAAATCGGTTCAGAAAAAGGAACATTTACCATGGCTGATGTCCTGGAAAGCATCAATGGCAAACTGGTTTACCGTCATCCGCATGTTTTTGGCGATGTAAAGGTAAACGGAGCTTCCGAAGTGGAAGAAAACTGGGAGAGTCTTAAGATGAAGGAGAACAACGGATATAAACCTGTCCTGTCGGGAGTGCCCTCATCACTGCCAGCCATAATAAAAGCCAACAGGATACAGGAAAAAGTAAGAGGTGTAGGATTTGACTGGGAAAAACAGGAACAGATATGGGATAAGGTGCTCGAAGAGATAAGGGAATTAAAAGATGAGATAGCGAAAAGGGATACAGGTAACATTGAATCAGAACTGGGTGATGTCATGTTCTCGATAATTAATGCTGCACGACTTTATGGTATTGATCCTGAGGCTGCCCTGGAAAAAACAAACAGGAAATTCATTAAACGGTTTAACTACCTTGAACAACAGACACTTAAAAAGGGTATCTCTCTTCGTGATATGAGCCTTGATGAAATGAACATAATATGGGATGAGGCTAAGGGAGAGGATTAGATTCTTAATCTGAATTGTACTGCTAAGTACGTATCGGGAAAATATACGGTTATTTTGCAAACCTGTAGCTTAACAATTGATAAATCAGTTTTGCTGCCACAAAGTCAGGCGACTTATTATTGGCAGAAGGACATAATTCAACAACATCAAAACCCACCACATTCCGGCTCCTTATGACATATCTCAGGAAATGGATCACCTCATAGTATCCGGGCCCTCCAGGCTCCGGGGTGCCTGTTGAAGGCATCAGTGAAGGATCAAATACATCGAGATCAATAGTGATGTAAACATTATCAGAGAGCATACTGACCGCTTTTGCATATAACTCCTTATTATAATATAATTCATGTGCACAGTATACTCTCCCCCTGTCGCTTACTGAAACTTCTTCCGCCGACATGCTCCTGATACCCACCTGGACAATTTCGGCACACTCCCTTACTCTTGCCATAACGCATGCATGGTTGAACCTTGAACCTTCGTATTCCTCCCTGAGGTCAGTATGGGCGTCAAGCTGAAGAACAGAGAGGTTATCGAAGCATTCCGAAAATGCTTTTACTGAACCTATGCTAACTGTGTGGTTTCCTCCGATTATGACAGGGAATTTTCTGTCAGCCAGAACAGAAAGGGTTTTCTCATAAACTGCCCTGACAAGCTTATCAGGTGTCCCTTTCTCAGTTACAGGATCAAGAGTATTTATACCTTTGAGATGAGCTTCAGAACCTGTCTCCAGGTCGTAGAATTCTAAATTTAAAGAAGCCTCCAGAACAGCAGCCGGACCCTTATCGGCTCCCTTTATCCATGTACTTGTCTCATCATAGGGTACGGGAATTATAATTATCCCTGACTCTGGATAACTGTAAATTACTTCACTACCACCGAAATTCATCTGAATATTATTTATGAACCTGAATTATTCAGATCCGGGCTTTGAGGCAGGTTTTGAAGAAGACTTTGGTTTTTTCTTCCGGGTTGCACTGCTGTTGATTTCAGCTTCCCCTTCTCCGGAGTTCTTTTCTTCATCTCCTCCTTCAGCAGCAGCTTCAGGCTCCTCCTTAACCAGGAGATCCAGTCTCTGAAGCAGGTTATACCACTGAGCCACTTTCTTAATATCGCTGGTATATACCTTGCCTTTTGAATAGTCAGGAAGTATGCTTTCAAACCAGCTCTTAAGCTCTCCACCATCGGCTCTGGAGTTTATTGTCGGACCTCCGTTTTCCTTTTCATGGATCAGGTCAAAGACCTTGCCAAGGGGCATATCCTCTTTCTCAGTAAAAATTGCTATATCTTCCAGTGAACTTACTTTTGCTGAACTATATGCACTGCTCCTTTTTTTAGTCTCAACATTTTCAACAATAATTGCATTTTTCCCCTGGGCAATAAATTTAAAAAGGCCGGGTTCTCCTGAAATTGAAAGAATATCTTTTAATACCATTTTGAAAATCTTTAGTATGTAAAGTTAATCCTTGTATTAATTAAATGCTGCCATAAAACACTTATTTTTAAACCTGCTCATGTCAGATTTCTTTCTTTTTTAATCTTCTGATATGCTTCGTTTACTTTCCTGAACTTTTCCTCTGCTGTCTTCCTGAAATCCTCTCCAAGATGGCTGACCTTATCGGGATGGTACTTCAGTGCCATTCTCCTGTAGGCTTTCTTTATCTCATCATTGGAAGCAGAGGGATCGATCTCCAGAATCTTATATGAAGAATCTGTTTCAGGGATGAACATATTTTTTATTGAAAGAAAGTCAGTTGTGCTTACCCCCAAATACCCGGAAATTCTCTCCATGATTTCGATTTCCCTGGGATGTATCCTGGCATCGGCAAGTGATATATTAAACAGGAGGTGCATTAACTGAAGCCTTGATGAGTAGTCCATATGCCTTCCGATCTGCAGGCAGACATCTCTTACCGGGATATCCTGTTTTAGCAGGTCCTTCAACATTTTAAGCGCCTGTTTTGCAGATTCCTGGCCAAATTGTCTTATCAGGAATTGTTTTACATAATCAAGTTCCGATTTTACAACCCTTCCATCAGCTTTCATCACAGCTGCTACAAGTACCAGAAGGCTCAACCCGAAATCACCCTGTGTGGTCCTTACATCACTTGTATAAGTTCTGGATTGCCCGGTACTACTGTCGACCACTGATCCCACGAGAAATCCCATCAAACCTCCAATTGGACCTCCCAGCACCCATCCCAGGCTTCCGCCAAGCCATTTTGCAAAATGCGCCATATTCAGTTATTTCTTTTTATTAAATTTAACAGGTCTTCATGTATCTTAAGAACAGTAGGTATTATCATATCATTTTCTGAGTTACTGATAACATAATCTGATAGTCTTACCCGTTCCTCATCATCCATCTGGTTCCTTATCCTGTCCAATACCTCATCCCTGGTAAACCTGTTTCTCAGGACAACTCTCTCAATCCTTTCCTCCAAAGGTGCGACAACTGCAGCAACTTTATCAACGAGCCTGGATGCTCCGCTTTCATAAAGTATAGCAGCCTCCAGAATAGTATAAGGTGAAGATTGTTCCCTCTCCCACTTTAAGAAATTTTCGAAAACGAGAGGATGAACAAGTGTATTTACTTTACTTAAAAGGTCCGGATCCTTGAAAATAAGCGATGCAAGCTTCATGCGGTCAAGATCTCCGTCTTTGTAAAGGTCCCTGCCTGCAAGTGTGTTGATCCGACGGATAACACGGGTATCGGAATTCATTATCTCCCTTGCCACCGGATCAGCAGAGAAAACAGATATTCCAAGTACGTTAAAGACCCTGCAAACAGATGTCTTTCCGCTTCCTATTCCTCCGGTAACACCAAGTTTCAATCCCCGTTTTTTATCCGTTCCCATACTGCTCCGTATAAAAATATATTAACATTACCCCGTATGAGCCATTTAATCGTCCGGTTCGTCGGGGGCAGTAAGCCGTTCAGAATCAACCATTGAAAAGATAAGTGTATCGGGCTTCACAGATGTAATATCACATCCTGACATGTATTTTGCCGGCATGTTCCTGGTGAGAACGGAGGTAATAATATAGTATTTCTGGCCACTGCTGCCAGGCACCCTTCTGTAACTGACGCCTGACATATCTATTATAAAAGGTGTACTGTTACTTTTCAATTTAAGCTTCAATATTGTATATCCTGCTCCTTTCAGGTTCAGGCTAAGCTTCATCGGCTCTTCATCCGATACCAGTTTCCCGTTCGGCGGATTTATAAATTGTACAGGATATTTTATTTCGGTTTGAATCTCTTTACCAAGGGCATTCAGATACCAGAATATGAATGAGAGAAAAAGGAAAAAAGAAAAAACTGCCAGGTCTTTTCTTAATCGCACCTCTTTCTTTTCCTGTTTATCCGACCGTGTATCACCTAGTCCTGTCACAATATAAAAGTCAGATATGATTCATATCCTATTCGTCAGCTGTAGGGTCCTTAAGTAAGGCATTCTTGTCAACCTTAAGCCTGACGTCCCCACCTACATCGATGGTAACATAGTTATCCTTTACCTCGAGCACCCTGCCGAATATTCCACCCGTAGTAACGACTTTATCCCCTTTTTTCAGAGAGCTCCTATAATTGGCCATCTCTTTTTGTTTCTTCATCTGTGGCCTTATCATGAAAAAATAGAAGACAACAAACACAAGTATCAAAGGAAGGAATGTCACCAGGGGATTACTCTGTCCGGTAGACCCGGCTGGTTGACCCATAAGAAACACATAAGCAAAATTGGTCATTTTCAAAAATATTAATTATTATTAATTGTTAATGGTTACTTTTATCCGGCACTACTTCTGCCGTTATTTTCAGCAATATCACCGGGATTGAAGCATTTGATTTAATTTTAACTGTCTTTGTTTGTATCCCGTTATATCCGGAGGTATTAAATACAACTTCCACGTTCCCATTTGCACCCGGGGCAATGGGTCTGGTGTCGTACTTCGGCACTGTACATCCGCAACTGGTTGTTGCATTGGCTATAACAAGGGCTCCTGATCCTGTATTCTCAAATGTAAAAACATACCCGATCTTCTCTCCCTCTGTAACCTTCCCAAAGCTGTGCTCATATTCCCTGAATATTATTTCAGCGGTTCCGGTATCAGCAGAACCCTGCTTTGCACCAGCTCCGGTACCACCAGACCCGTTCCCGCAACCTGTTAGCAGGACAGAGGTCAATACCGAGGTAATTATTACTAAGTTTTTCATAAAGTCAATAAGCCGGTAGTCAGATTTTATCTTTCAGAGTCTCCCCTACCAGACCTCTGCCATATTTATTTAAAAGTCCGGTTTCCCTTATTTCTTTCACAATATTATCCAGAATACCGTTTACAAATGTACTGCTTTTTGATGTACAATAATATTTAGCTATTTCGATGTATTCATTCAGAGTAACCTTTACAGGTATTTCAGGGAACTCCAGGATCTCTGTTATTGCAAGCTGCATAACAAGAATATCCATAAGAGCTATCCTGTCAACTTCCCAGTTTGTGGTATTCTTATCTATTAGCTCTGAACACCTTTGCGAGTGGAGGATTGTCTTTCTGAACAGGATCCTTGCAAATTCCTCATCTTCCTTATTCTTAAAAAGTGGCATTAACCCGCTTCTTTCATCCGAATCGGTTTTAAATTTTTTGAGGGTCTTCTCCACCATTGCAATAACATATTCCAGATCATCATTCCAGTATATGCTCTGCTCCTCAAGGTTTGCCTGAAGATCCTCAGAATCCAGAAACAGCTCTGTGACCAGCCTTACTACAAATTTTTTATCATACTGGTAATCAATGCTTTCGGAATTCATATACTCATCATATACTTCCCATCCTGTCATCTTATTATAAAGCAGCTTAGGGATATGGGGATTGTTGATCCATGAGAGCTTTTTTGAACCGATATAATCCCGGAAAGCCGAATTGTTCCTGATCTGTGCTATGACCATATTCTCAACAAATCTTCTCTGAGGATTAAGGTCCATTGATGTTGGTATTTTCTTCTGCAAAGCCTGGTCTATTTTCCACGAGGCCAGATCGGCCAGATCAACAATCAGCAGCAAAAGTAAATGATAAAGATCATATGTCTTACCTATGCTGAATAAGAGTTCGTTTTCGGCATAAGCAAGATCATCATCCTCCCTTCGGTTAAATGCATAAAGAGCCAACAAGGCTTTTACACGGAGTAATCTTCTGCTTATCATTAATAAAGAACCACAATTACCGCTGCAAAAATACTCTTTTTCCTTTATGCTCAAAACAATTGACTGAATTTTAGACTAAGGGGCTTAAGTACAGCCTGCCTGAGTCACCCGTTAAAAACAAATATTTCCCCCTGCAATTTATCTCACAGGCTGCTTCTGAAAATCCCGGAACACAAATAACTGACTGTATTTTGATTTGATAAAATAATTGTTACATTTGACACTATTAAATAAACCTTTAAATAACTGACTTAGTAATGGAAGAAGAAGCAGGAATAAAGGATGTATTAAACGGGCATGAAGAAAAAGTAATAAAAGAGGAAATTTTCACTAAGGTGGTCCGTGCCGGTAAAAGAACCTATTTTTTCGATGTAAAAGCTACCCGTAGGGATGATTATTATCTTACTATTACTGAAAGCAAGAAACGTTTAGGTAAAGAGGGGAAAGTATTTTACGAGAAGCATAAGATCTTTCTGTATAAGGAAGACTTTGAAAAATTCACCGAGGGTTTAAAAGATGCTGTTACTTATATTGAGAATAGCCAGGATGAAATAAAAGCTCCGGAATTATTATCAGATAATGACCAGGGCGAAGAAAAAAGCACTATTGCTGCCGAAGAATTTACAAACGTTGAGTTTGACGATCTTGGCAAGAAATAGAATGGCTTGTTAATATCCATTGTTCTAAGATATTTCTTAATGTCTGATTACATACTCGTTGCCACGGGAGTATTTCTATTGATTCTGGGAATAATCGGATGCCTTGTTCCAGTGTTACCCGGACCTCCCATAAGTTACTGCGCGATATTATTACTGCACCTGAGCCGGTTTGGAAATTTTTCAAATATGATATTAATTACACTTGGTGCCATAGCTGTTGTAGTTACGATACTCGATTATATTGTTCCTATTTGGGGCACCCGCAGATTTGGAGGATCGAAGTACGGGATGAGAGGGGCAACTGTAGGATTGGTGATCGGGCTTTTCCTCGGACCACTGGGTATAATCCTCGGACCTCTTATCGGCGCGTTTGTCGGAGAGATGATCTTCAAGGATGATATTAACTATGCTCTAAAGGCTGGTTTCGGCAGTTTGCTTGGATTCCTGATGGGTATAGGACTCAAGCTGGCAGCATCCTTCGTTATGACATATTACTTTGTCAGAGAGTGGATAGCCTGAAGGCTGGGAGCAGGGTGCAGGATACCCGACTCCGGACGAAGGGGACACAGGATCAGGAACCTAGGGTAGCTACCATAACGGCTTTTATTGTATGCAAGCGGTTTTCAGCCTCATCAAATACTATAGAATTATCAGATTCAAAGACTTCCTCATTGACTTCCATTCCATCGAGACCGAATTTACGGTATATCTCCTCTCCCACCTTTGTTTCCCGGTTATGAAATGAAGGAAGGCAATGAAGGAATTTCACTCCTGGATTTCCTGTCTTTCTCACTACATCACTATTTACCTGGTAAGGTCTTAACAGCCTGATACGATCTTCCCATACCGAATCCGGTTCACCCATAGAGACCCAGACATCGGTATACAGAAAATCAACACCAACTACCGCCTCGCCTACATCTTCAGTGATAGTGATCTTTGCACCTGTCTCTCCGGCAATACTCCTGCACAACTTCACGAGGTTCCCGGAAGGCTGGCATTCCGCAGGTGCTGCAGCCCTGAAATCCATCCCCATCCTGGCTGCTCCGACCATAAGTGAATTGCCCATATTGTTGCGTGCATCACCAAGGTAACAGAACGAGATATTATTAAGTTCCTTGCCGGAGTGCTCCATCATTGTCATAAAATCAGCAAGGATCTGAGTGGGATGGAACTCGGTCGTCAACCCGTTCCATACCGGCACACCTGCATACCTTGCCAGTTCCTCGACTATATCCTGACCATAACCCCTGTACTCTATCCCGTCATACATTCTGCCGAGAACCCTGGCTGTATCCCTCATAGATTCCTTCTGCCCAATCTGTGAACCACTTGGACCAAGATAAGTGACATGTGCCCCCTGATCGAGAGCTGCTACCTCGAATGCGCATCTGGTCCGGGTAGATGCTTTTTCAAAGATCAGAGCTATATTTTTTCCCTTCAGCCGCTGTAATTCCGTACCGGCTTTCTTTGAGATCTTTAGCTCAGCAGCCAGATCAAGAAGGTAAGATATTTCTTCCGGAGTAAAATCGAGGAGCTTAAGAAAATTCCGTTTTTTAAGATCTATTGACATGGGAAGTTGGTTCAAGGTTCAGGGTTCAGGGTGTAAAAGTAGTAAAAATCAGGAGAAAATATCAAATGCATCTGATATCAGTTTGCCGGTTGTCTGTCAACATATGTTCATTAATCCTCATATTCCATTGTGATCTTTGATCCGTATTTTTTATCCGCAAGTTTAAAGGCCTCCGTGATTATGCTTTTTTTTCCACCCTGTTTTATAAAGTTAAGGCAGGCCTGAATTTTGGGAGCCATACTGCCCTCTGCAAAATGACCTTCGTTAAGGTACTTAAGGGTATCGCTGTAATTAAGAAATTCCTTTGTCTCCTGGCCGGGCTTCTTATAGTTAATGTAGATATACGGAACATCGGTTAGTATGTAGAATTCATCCGCATCGATAAGAGTGGCCAGCAGCGACGATGCAAGATCCTTATCAATAACGGCTTCAGCAGTCCTGATGTTTCCTTTCTCATCGTAATACACAGGTACACCTCCGCCCCCGGCTGCAATAACTATGTTCCCTCCCAGAGCCAGTTCCTGAATTAGTGATACATTCATTATTCCGACAGGCATTGGAGAGGGTACTACCCTCCGGTACCCGCTTCTCATCTTTACCTCCTTTTTAAATTTCCACCCTTTTCTTGCAGTCAGCTCATTAGCCTGAGCCTTTGAATATATTTTCCCTATCCTTTTTTGAGGATCCATGAATGCAGGGTCACAAATATCAACGAGAACCTGTGTGACAATACAAATGACATTCTTATTAATACCGTGCTTGTTCAGGATATTACGAAACATCCTCTCGATCATAAATCCAATACCGCCCTGGGTATCTGCAACACAAATGTCAATGGGCATCTGAGCTATGTTATACAACTGCTCCCCGGCATCGTTCCTCATAAGAATATTTCCTACCTGGGGCCCGTTACCATGAGTAATAACAAGATCATAGCCTTCCCTGAGAAGGAAAACCAGGTTTTCGAGAGTCTCTGCTGTATTATGCTCCTGCTCATCAATTGTCCCGATCTGATCCTCCCTGAGAATTGCATTTCCCCCGAGAGCAATTACTGCGAGTTTTTCACTCATAATATCCCTTATGATCACAAAGCTATTAAATTCCCTTTAGATTAAAGTAATTGTGCCGTAAATTGCAATACCGTAAACACTGCCCACATGGTATTCTCCTCGCATCTTAACCAGAATTATCATAGTGTGGAATTTAAGTAAAAAAAAAATGTTACATTTACGAGAATCATCTAATTAAAAAGATAAGTGAGATTCCGTTTTATATTATTCATTGCATCGATTCTAGCAGTGGCAGGGTATTCATGTAAGGAAAAAGGGGGACAGAACCTGGATGAGGGAGAGATACATTACACTATTGAATATATAGGTACTACCAACAGCATTCTGGACGAATACAAACCAAAAAACCTGGTGGTGTCATTTAAGGATGATAAGATCCTTTTTGAGATACTGGCTCCAATAGGTAATTCGGGAATAATAAACCTTACAAATCCCAAGGAAGGAATCTATGATACATATATAAGCGTACTCTCCATGAAGTACTACTATGCCGCTGATGAGGGAGAGGTAAATCCGGGTTTTGAAAGTATGAAAGGTATGGTTATTACACAAACATCAAAGAAATCTGTGATATGCGGATTTAACTGTAAGAATGCTGAAGTTACACTTCCTGCTGACAGGAGCAAGGTTTATAATATATGGTATACCGATGAGATAAAACTTAAGAACCCCAATGCATCAACTCCCTTCAGCGAAATTGATGGCGTCCTGATGAGTTTTTTCTTTTTCATCGGTACCGCCGAGTTGCGATTCAATGCTGAAACAGTCTATAAAAAGGATATCCCCGACAAGGCTTTCGAGAGACGGGACAAGTACATACGAATATCGAGGGAGAATATCAGCAAGATCATCAACACCACCATTAACATGTAGCCGCGGGCTGTCGGACAATGATTTACAAGCATGATGCGCCAGCGGGGAATACTACTCTGTCCGGCAATATATCTGTTACAACAAAATCATTTCTAACTTCTTTGTGTAAGGTCCAAAATTATTACCTTTGGATTGCATTAAAAGAGACATAAGTACTTAAATTCAATT
>CAYQBZ010000041.1:0-13277 GCA_964415855.1 uncultured Rikenellaceae bacterium | reverse complement strand
TCTCAAAAGGCATTGCCCTTGAATTCCCGTAAGGTATTCCTATTCCCAGGTATCCTCGGTACACTATCGAACTGACATCATTGATAATATAGTTGTACCTGAGATCAAAGTCTGTCCTGAAATACTGGGCAAAGGGTTGTCCGAAAATATTATATGTCGAATCGGTTTTTTCCGCACCAGATAGTCTTTCTACAAGTGAAAGCATATTCCCGGCCGCTTCAGCATTTATACGGAGGAACCAGTAATCCTTCGATTTCTTAATCTGTTGATTATTAAAGATATAAGAATAATTACCACCAAGGATCATGACATCTTTGTAACTGTATGCCAGGTAAGATGATGACTCGATATTTGCTGCAAAGGTTGAATCGATGGATTCCGGTGGCAGCTTAACAATATTCAGCTGAAGCGGATTGACAATATGTTCCTGATAATTACCTGCCTTCCAGTTATAGCCAAAGGTAGCGGTTGCCATTGTCCTGGTATAATACGGCATGGCCTGGTAGTTATAAGCTGCGAGCAAAGTCGTGGTAGGATTGTATTCTTTAATGAAGCGTTCACTTTCAATGAAGGGGAAGAGGAACCTTGGTAACCTGAGACTCGTTTCAATCCCGTATTCCTGGGTACTCCTGAGCTTATTATTCTGTTGGGAAAGAGCTTCATAAGCACCCTTTAACTTCATACTGAATAGCTCAGCTCCGTGAAAGAGGTTCTTATGCTGATAAATAAGATTGATTGCCCCTCCCAGGTTCCCTGCCGAGTTTGTTCCTTCCAGTTCCACTTTGTACGACTGCTGGCTCAGCAAGGTAAGCTGAATATTACAGTCAAGCTTGTTCTCGTTGCCTGTCACTGTATCAGTCTCATTAACCTCTTTATAGGAAATATTAACCAGCCTGTAAACCTTAAGGGTCAGAAGATGTGCCTGCGATTGTTCGGTATTGGTAACATTGAAAAATGATCCTGGTTTAAGATACAAAGATTGTATGATAAGGTTGTATTTGATTTTCGGGTTATTGTTCGGGGATACGAAGTAATATCCCTTGTATTCAACAGTGTCGAGGCTCCTTGTATACTCCTCACCCCCCTCGAGAGCGTCCTTCGGTATAAAATCGGGATATATATATATGTTATTCAGCCTGTACATTGGATGTGGCACAAATACTACCTGGTTCAAGCTGTCAAGCCTTGAGTAATTCTTTATGATATAATAAATGTCAACCTCTCTTTTACCGATCGTGCTGTCAACGCTGAAGGAAATATCATCAGCCGAAAACGCATAGAAACCGCGGTCCCTGATAAATCGCTCAAACCTTGACCGTTCTGATGTAAGGACATCAACATCATAGGGCCTGCCTCTCTCAATCAGACAATTAACAGAATCCAGATAACAGAGGTTTCGTATATTACTGTCAGCAATCTCATAATAGACTTTATGTATCCTGTAAGGCTTTAAAAGATCAACATTATAAAACACGTCTGATTTCCTGTTGGCAGTCTCGATAGTCTCCATTACATGGCTGTCGAAATAGCCCTTTGAGGCAATATATGACTGAACATTTTCCTTGCTTGTGACAGTTGCATCAGGATCGAAAATAACAGGTTCCTCGCCGATATTCCTTAACCAGTTGTGAGGCCATTTTTGTTTATTAATGTCAGAAAGATTATAGAGTCCCAGGTAAAACCTTGTCCCGAATATACGTTTATTGGGAACCTGCCTGATATAGGGCATAATATCGGCTTTCTTCACTCCCTCTTTATTGATAATAATATGATTCTCATTCAGGAGGGATTCTCCTTCAGGTACATATTTTGTCGGATTACATGATGAAATTATTATAAGTAAAGAAATTACCGGTAAAAGATACCACAGGGAATAAGTTCTTTTATGAGATAGATTTTTTTTCAAAATTTGTAACCAAGAGTGTTACGCAAATATATCAATAATAATTAGCGTAACTTTAGACCTTTCATCCTTAGTAAAAAAAAAGTAGCGTCTCCAATGATCAGCAGGAAAAAAGCTAATGACATAAAATCCCTTAAGAAGAAAAAACCAAGGGAGGAAAAGGGTCTTTATGTAATTGAAGGAGATAAGCTCGTAAGAGAGTATCTTGAGGCTGGAATCAATGTCAGGTTCTTAATTGCAAGACCGGAATTTCTGAAAAGCCTGCCGGCTGAAATCATAAGTAAGGTAGATGATATTGAGTATGCCAGTTTTGAGGAGCTGAAAAGTATCAGCACTCTTAAGACTCCCCATAACGCCCTGGCAGTTATACCAATAGAGTATAACGAACCTGATAGTGAGGAGATACTGAAAGGATTGACGGTAGCCCTTGATTTTGTCCAGGACCCTGGAAATCTGGGTACCATAATCAGGGCAGCCGCATGGTTCGGCTTAAAGAACATTATCTGTTCGGAAGACTGTGTGGATGTTTATAATCCTAAAGTAATACAGGCAAGCATGGGAGCATTATTACACGTCAGGATATATTATACGGGGCTTAGTGGGTTTATGCGCTCAGCGCAGGAGTTACAGCTACCCGTTTTCGGCACCATGCCGGAAGGTGAATCAATCTACGACCATCAGCTTGCTGAGAGAGGTGTCATTGTTCTTGGGAATGAATCAAAGGGAATTTCAGAGGATTTACTGCCTCTTGTTTCTGATAAAATTATGATACCCGGGATCAGCAAGGCAGTTCCGGGAATAGAATCTCTCAATGTGGGAATGGCAGCCTCTGTGGTCTTCTCAGAGTTTTCAAGGAGAGGATATCTTAACAAATCACCAAAATAATAATAACCCAATCCTGTCATGGAAAAGTCAGATTTTAAGGTATACGGCATTCGATGGATGATGCTGATCATTTATATGCTGATGGTTGCGGTAAACCAGCTACTCTGGATAACATTTGCGCCGATCACAGGTGACGCTGCCGGGTACTACGGTGTCACTGATCTTAAGATTGGGATATTGTCAATGTCTTTCATGGTAGTATATATTGTAGTTTCCATTCCGGCCTCCTGGGTAATCGATAAATACGGAATCCGTACCGGTGTTGGCACAGGTGCAGTATTCACAGGAGTCTTTGGCCTCCTGAGAGGATTTGCAGGGACCGATTACCGGATACTGCTTCTTGCACAGATTGGCATAGCTATCGGACAACCATTCATCCTGAATGCCATAACGAAGCTTGCTGCCCGATGGTTTCCTATAGAGGAGAGGGCGACAGCTGCAGGACTAGGTACTCTTGCGATGTACCTTGGGATACTGGCAGGAATGACACTGACACCATATATAATTGTATCAACAGGTATTGGAAGTTTGCTTTATATATATGGTATAGTCTCAGTACTGAGTGCAATGATTTTCATTATTCTTATAAAGGAGAGACCCCTGACAGCTCCCTGCCGTCCCGACCAGGAAGAACGTGCACTTGTATTTGACGGATTCAGACTTACGATGCATACCAGGGATTTCATCATACTGATGGTAATATTCTTTATCGGGCTTGGAGTATTTAACAGTGTTACAACGTGGATTGAAGACATCATGAGGCCCAGGGGTTTTTCAGCAACCCAGGCAGGCATGACAGGTGGATTCATGATTATCGGGGGTATCGTCGGGGCCATCATTATCCCATTGCTTTCAGACCATTTTAAGAAGAGGATACCTTTTATTATTATTGCACTTATTGGTGCTACAATCGGACTAACCGGGATAACATTCGCTACCAGTTATATTCTTCTGTTGGTGTCCGGTGCAATACTTGGATTTTTCCTTCTCAGTGCCGGACCGATAGGATTCCAGTATGGAGCCGAAATTACCTACCCGGCCTCTGAGGGTACCTCAAACGGCATGCTTCTGCTAATGGGCCAGGTGTCAGGGATAGCATTCATTCTTGGCATGGACAGTTTCAAATCGCCTGACACAGGTTCAATGACTACCTCTCTTGTCATTCTTATCATACTTATGGCCCTGAGCATTATGATGTCTCTCAGGTTAAAGGAATCCAGGATTCTTATAAGAGAAACCTGAATACAAAATATTAATTAACAGGTTATTACCTGGCCTCAACAATTACTGAATCCGGTTTCAGCTGTGGTGACCCGGCTGTAATGGTTAATATACCGGGACTCTTTCCGGTTTTTATTATAGCAATGCATTGGCCCCTGAAGGCATGCCTTTCGGAAGCCTGGTAAGCTTCGTGACTCTCAGGATCACCGTTATCAACTGCTACGATGGTGCCTGCTTCCGAAACATTAAACGTTATCAGGTTATCCGCATTCGGACAGGGTATTCCATCCTCATCAACAACGGTTACAGTAATATAAGTTACCTCATCCCACGAGCTGGTCATCACCTGTTTATCGGCTGAAAGAACTAAGCCTGACGGTGTGCCTGCTGTCTTCAACTCCTCCGAGGCAGCAGTAATACCGGCATTTCTGCCCACTGCCCTGAGGCTGCCTTTTTCAAATGTGATCTCCCACGACCTGGGTGAGTCATCAGCCGGTTTCGGTTTGGTTCCTAGCGACTTATCATTCAGAAACAGCTCCACTTCGTCACAGTTGCTGTAAACTTCCACTCTGGCATCATCATATGTACCAAAATCAACAGGCGTCCAGTCATTCACCCATTCACCTTCACCCCCGTTTTTCTCTTTTCTGACGACGTGCACCACTGGCTTATCGGCCCACCAGCTCTGGCGCTGGTAGCTTAACTGCTTCCATCCTCCTGTACGGTCGAAGAGACCCAGGTTATAAGTGACAGCGGGCCATAGCGCTTCTCCAAGATAGTCGATACCGGTCCACAGGAACTGCCCCGACATAAACGGATTGTCACGAAGTATCAGCCAGGCAGACAGGCTGTGTCCGTTCTCAGTACCAATAACTATTCTTTTCGGATCAGCCAGGTGTGCATCTACCAATTCATTTTCGCGGTAATTCTGACCCACGATATCCATTTTTTCAGCAAATCCGTTGGAGTATACGCCTGACACGTTCGGGCGAAAAAGAGCCATTGTCACAGGACGTCCAGGATCCAGCCGGTGAACAAGATTCTGCAGATTCCTGTATGTCCTGAATCCTGTGGAGTCGTTCAGGTTATCCCGTATCTCATTACCGACACTGTATATGATTATTGAAGGGTGGTTGCGGTCGCGCATTACCATAGCCCTGGTATCTTCTTCCCACCATTCGTTGAAATAGAGGTTATATCCCTTCTCACCGTTTGGTTTGGCGGCTGTCCATGTGTCAAAATTCTCATCCATAACAAGGAATCCCTTTTGATCGCACAGATCAAGGAATTCAGGGGCCACCGGGTTATGTGCGGTACGAATTGCATTAACACCAGCCTCCCTGAGAAGATTCAGCCTGCGCTCCCAGGCGCTCAGAGGAACTGCTGCACCCAGCGCCCCGCCGTCATGATGAAGACAGACACCCTTGATCTTGATGTTCCTTCCGTTAAGCCAGTATCCGGTGGCAGCTTCAAACCTGCTGTCCCTTATACCAAAAGTGCTGGTCCCTTCATCAGTGATCACTTTGGCTGTCCTTACCCGCGTCAGGGCTTTATACAGGTTTGGATTATCAAGATCCCATAGCTTCGGACCGTCTACTTCCATTGCCTGGTTAAAAGTAACAGTCTTACCCGCAGGGACCATTTGTGCAGACTTAGCTAAACTTACAACTTTACCGGAAGGATCTGTGATAGTTGTCTCAAGGATCACTGACTCCTGCGAAGAGGTCTCATTTATGATCTGAGCCTGCAGATCTACAACAGCCTTTTTATCATTTACCTTCGGAGCTGATATATAAACGCCCCAGTGAGCTAAATGGACCGGATTTGTTATTACAAGCCTAACATGCCGGTATATACCTGCACCTGAATAGTATCTTGAAGCGGGTTGATTTGAGTTGTCGGCTCGAACGGATATGATATTTTTTTCATCATTACCGAATTTCAAATGACCAGTAAGATCGTAACTGAAACTGGAATATCCGTAAGGCCTTTCCCCAAGGTGAAATCCATTTATCCATACATCGCTGTTGGCCATTATCCCGTCAAACTCAACTGATATCTTCTTAGAGGCATCTTCCTCACTTACCATAAAACTCTTCCGGTACCATCCGATACCGGCAGGAAGATAGCCCCCGCCTCGACTTGTTGGATTGGCCCTGTCATATGGCCCTTCGATGCTCCAGTCGTGAGGGACATCCAGCCTTCTCCACTCCGAATCATCAAATGAAGGACTTTCTGCACCGGCAGCATCATCTTTCAGGAACCGCCAGTCACTGTCAAAATTCACAATAACACGGGATTTTTCCTGGTTCTTTTGAGCATCAAGCGTTATAGCTGACAGGATAAAAAGAAGATAAATTGAAAATCTGAATATGTGTTTCATCTCAGGCATTTTTCTCTGGTTATAAAAATCAGTTTAATTGTTATTTGTTTTACCGGGAGTAAAACCCGATCCGGGTTTTCATTTAAAGATTCTGGTACCATTATTTATTACTTGTTTTGACTAATATGATGTTTGGTTCAGGTGCCTTTTTCATTCCGGTTCCAAGGAAGAAACTGGTATGCGGTGGCTGGTTATAGGCGACACTTTCTGTTGCTATTGCCAGACGATATTGGGGATCGTGCATCAGAGTATAGATCCTGTGGCTGGTCGGGATCGTTGTGGTATAGATCCTCAGATTCTTGTTATCGGAAGTCCGGAAAATGACCTCTTCCCTCCAGTCACCAAATAAATCAGCACTTAGAGCCGGAGTGGATTTTGAACCATTGTTGGACAGACAGCCTTCAGCAGTAAAGATACATCCGGTCCTGTACTTATCAATATGATTTCCATCAAGCAACTCCCTCGTCAGGTCGCCATCCCACCAGATAAGAAAATTGGTCGACGGAGGTGATTCCCCGATACGCTTTCCTATCATGGAGTATAATCCCCCTGAGCCGGACCACCACATCTCAGATCCGGGATTTGAAGGATCAATATCGCCTGCCACTCCGCGGCCAACATCCCTGTCCATTGAACCCTTGAATAATACCTCACCGGTACGGGCATCATAAACAGCCACCCCGGGTCCGGACGTTCTGCTTTCTATCTCATGGATGCCAAACACCTGCAGTCCCGGGCGGTCAGGTATATGGGCAGTAACATGAAGAGCATCGCCATGACGGAAGCCGGTTGAAAAAGGGCCCGTACCGTTATCATCAACTACCTTGGAGCCATATATTATCTCTCCTTCCCGGATATTCCTTCCGAGACTGATCTCCCATAAAAATGTCCCATCCATCCTGTAAGCCTGAAAAACCGGAATGCCTGAGATACCTGTCGAAGGAGTATCGATGCTTCTGCCTGTCTGATGCACGATTAACTCATATTCGCCGTCATCGTCCAGATCCCCTGCAGAAACATCATTCGGAGCATATCCGTCCGGAGTTCTCAGAGGAATATTAATATATTGCCGTACCGGTGCATTGGCTTTGATTGTATAAGATTTGCTTTTTTCGAGTTCAGATCCATTTATAACCGGAGTCACAAAATATGAATTATCTGCACTGAAATTTATATTACCATCTTCATAATTGGTACGCTCCTTAATAGGAACCTTGTTAAGCTTAACAGGTCTCCCCTTTCCCGTTTGCCTGTACAGGTTAAATGCAATATCTTCAGGTTCGGTCCCGAGCATACGCCATCCGATATATGCCGAATCGACGGATTTACGGATCGCTATAAGACCCCTGTCAAGGTTTTCCATATGTCTTTGTGCTTCTGTAGTCTCAATTGTTATGAAGGCAGGAAGAAACAGAAGGACATAGTTTCTGAGTCCGGGTAATTTAATCATATGTGACATAAAACATATAATTTTGTGATTTTATTCAATTGCATACTCGTTCACTCCTGTTTTTCGGTTCTCAATATATGCCAGGAATGATCCTTTTTGTTCTTTTTATATATTCCATGTAGCTGTCTCCAAATTCATTTATGAGTACCTTTTCTTCCACTGCAATTCTATATATGACAGCTGAAAATACGGGGATAACGAATATAACAAAGGGAAAAATGCTTCCCATAGCCAGGGCGAACCCGGTAATTACACATAGCAGACCCGAGTAGCTGGGATGTCTCACCCTGCTGTAAATACCATTTGTTTTCAAAGAAGCAGCATCAGTTATAGCTACATCCACGGTAAATGATTTACCAAGCTGCAAAATTGCAATCCACCTGAGAAACAGGCCCGTGATTATAAAGAATATACCAATAGCCAGAATGAGGTTATTTACTGACCCGGAAAGAAAGAAACCTGCTATAAATCCGGCGGTTATTACTATCCACAGTAATGTAAGTGAACCCTGATCTTCCCTCATCCTCGATTTCTTCTTGCCTGATCTTTTTAAAAGCATAAGGATGAATTCAGATAATCCGAAGAATAATGACATATATATTATTGGCATGATATTTTTTTACAATATTACACTAAACATTTTTTAGTTTCAAATCAATTGCCTCAGCTGCTCTCATCCCATCTACAGCAGAAGATACTATTCCTCCGGCATATCCCGAACCTTCGCCACACGGATACAATCCTGCTATCCTTATGTGGTTCAGCTTTTGAGGATCCCTGGGTATCCTTAAGGGTGAAGATGTTCTTGATTCAACACCCAGAATAACTGCTTCATTTGTCAGGTAACCGTGCATCGTCCTGCCAAAAATCCTGAATCCTTCCCTCAGACGCCTGCCGATGCTCTCAGGTAACCAGCTGTGAACAGGAGAACCTGTGACACCCGGTGCATAGGAAACTTTCGGCAGAGAGCTGGAAGGTATCCCTGCTACAAAATCAACAAGACGCTGTGCCGGCGCCCTTTGAGTATAACCACCATTTTCCCATGCTTTTCGCTCCATCTCTTTTTGGAAAACAATACCCGAAAAACTTCCTTCATCAGCATAATTGACAAGGTCTTCAGGCCTTATTTCCACAACTATTCCCGAATTGGCAAATGGTGAGTTTCTGCCCGATGGCGACATCCCGTTCACAACAACCTCTTCCTGTGTGGTAGCAGAAGGGACAATGAAGCCTCCGGGACACATGCAGAAAGAATATACTCCCCTCCCTTCTACCTGTTTTGTTATATAATATGATGCTGCAGGCAGATACTCACCCCGCGGATTACCATGGTACTGGATCCTGTCGATCAATTCCTGAGGGTGTTCAACCCTTACACCCATTGAAAATGCTTTTTCTTCAATATCCACACCTCTTTTCCGGCAGACCTCATAGATATCCCTTGCTGAATGACCGGTTGAAAGAATAACAAAGGGAGACATGTACTTTTCATTGTCAGAAGTCATTACCCCTTGTATAATATCTCCCTGAATTAACAGGTCAGTTACTTTTTTGCCGAAGATTATCATTCCGCCTGCATCAGTTATAGCTTTACTGATATTTGTAATTATTGCAGGCAATTTATCGGTACCTATGTGAGGATGAGCCTCATACAGTATGTTGCCATTGGCTCCGTGAAGACAGAGCAGTTCGAGAACCCTCCTGTTATCTCCTCTCTTCTTAGAACGAGTATATAGTTTCCCGTCTGAAAATGTACCGGCGCCCCCTTCGCCAAAACAATAATTGCTTTCAGGATCTACTATTTGCTCACGGCTTATCCTCGCAATATCTCTTTTGCGGGACGAAACATCATAACCTCTTTCGATTATAACAGGACGGAGTCCCTTCTCAATCAGGCGGAGTGCGGCAAAAAGCCCGGCCGGACCTGCACCCACAACTATGACTTCCTGCCTGTTACTTACATCAACGGGAATAAATGGTACAATATCAGGCATTGCAGTATCGGTTCCCGTAAAAAGTTCAACAGTAAGATTCACACGTATCTTCTTCTTTCGTGCATCAACAGACCTTTTTATAATACGTAAAGAAGATATCTCTGACTGTCTGATTCCCGCCAGCGATGCTGAGATTTTTCTCACAAGTGCCTCATCAGTAGCTGCTTCAGGATTTAGATCCAGATGAACCTGCCTGACCATTTTTACTCAAAATGAAATGCCACGACCCATATCTGCGACTTCATCTTTTCAATGGCATTATAGAATTCTGAATGCCCGGTGGCGGGATCATCAACGAGAACATTTCGTATACCGTTCGACATTTTGATTTCAACTGACAGCTTAAAATAAGTTAAATAGAAATCGAGTCCTGCTCCAAGCTCATAATAAAGATCAGGTCGCTTGAGCCGCAAATAGACGGGCTTTTCAGGATCGTATTCTTTTTTACCTGCCAGGTCATACCTGTAGTTAAGTCCTCCTATCACGTAGGGTCTTACATTATTGAGCCTGTCGCCTTTGAACTTTAGCAGCAGGGGGAATTCAAGGAATGACGACTCGAGCCTTTGCTGATCGTTAACCAGAACCTCATTTTTGTAGTATCTAACTACTCTCTGGCCAAATGAAACACCTGGCAGAAACCTTATATCCAGGTAGTTAGCAGGACGAAGATTAGTTACTATCTGAATATTGATGCCGGGATTAAGAATAGCAACCTCTGGATAAAGAGAATCTGTAAGCATGTAAGCCTGGGAAGGAGTAATATTGAAATCCATTGTATTGAAACCAAGGCTGAAACCAAAATGCAGTAGCTTCTCATCATACCATGACTCGTTTTTTGGCTTCTGCTTCTGTGCTGCCAGGTTAAAATGTATCAATATAAGAAATACCGAAATAAGTATATTGGTGATCCTTCTATTCAATCTTCTGTTTTTTAATGTCTTCTTTTTTTACATCAGTACTCTTATCCCGATCTTTTCTGATCATCATCACAAGATAATAAACTAGTTTGAATTACAATTATTGCTTTGCCTGTTTAATTCCCGTATAAATGCTTGCTATTCCTCCTGTCAGCTTCGCCTGGCGGGTATCGGAATAGCCTGCACGGGAAAGCAGGTCCATAAATTCTTCATTATCAGGAAACTTCATAACAGATTCCGGTAAATAGGTGTATGCTGTCCTGTTACGTGAGAATAACTTTCCCAGGGAAGGAAGTATTTTACTGAAATAGAAATTATAAATTGTACTAAGAGGAAATCGTGTGGGCTTTGAGAATTCAAGCACCAATATCATCCCTCTGTCACGGAGGACCCTTCTCATTTCCGAAAGACCCAGCAAAGGATCCGAAAAATTCCTGACTCCGAAAGCCACCATGGCCACATCAAAAGAATTATCATTAAAGGGTATATTCTCTGAATCGCCGCGGGTAAGCTTTATGGTATCATCAAAACCCCTGGTGTTAATTTTCCTCGTGCCAATCTTAAGCATCTCACCTGAAATGTCAATTCCTTCAACTGCAACAGGATCAAGTCTCATTGCTGCAATTGCAAGATCGCCTGTACCGGTTGCAACATCGAGAATACGCGGATTTTTATAGGACCTTGAGATTATCCTTACAGCTCTTCTTCTCCAAAGGCGATCGACGCCAAAAGATAAAAAGTGATTGAGAAAATCATACCTCCAGGCAATAGAATCGAACATGGATTCAACGTTAACTTTCATATTTTCCCGCGAAACCTGAGGTTGTTCTTCCATATTAACTAAAAGGACAAAGATAGAATTAAATGATTATTTCCTATTTTTACTTCCTCAATTTTCAAAAAGTACAAAATGAACAGGACTATTATGATAACCGGCGCTACTTCAGGTTTCGGCAAAGCAACTGCCATACGGTTTGCCGGTAATGGATTCAACGTTATTATAACCGGCAGGAGAAAAGAGAGGCTGGATAAACTTGAAAAAGAACTTTTATCATTCGGAGGAATTGAAGTTCTGTCACTGAATTTCGATGTCAGGGATCAGGATGAGGTCACATCAGTACTCAGTAACCTTCCGGAGAAGTGGAAAGCAGTTGATATCCTTGTGAATAATGCAGGCCTTGCCGTTGGTCTTGATCATATCGATAAAGGGGACCCCGATGACTGGAACAGGATGATAGATACAAATATCAAAGGCCTGCTATATGTGACCAGGGAAATAGCTCCGCTAATGGTCAGACGGGGGAAAGGGCATATTTTTAACATAGGATCGATAGCAGGAAAGGAGGCATACGAAAACGGCGCTGTATATTGTGCATCAAAATTCGCTGTGGATGGTCTGTCAAGATCCATGCGAATCGATCTTGTTAAGAACAATATTAAGGTTACCCATATCGCACCGGGAACGGCTGACACGGAATTTTCAATTGTCAGGTTCAAAGACGACAGGGAAAAGGCAGAATCAGTATATAAGGGAGTTGATGCCCTGACAGGAGATGATATAGCAGATGCAATATATTATTGTGCCAATCTTCCTGAACATGTATGCATTAATGACCTGGTTATAACAGCAACACAGCAGGCTAGTATTCATTACTATAACAGAAAGGACTGAGAAGAGTGGAGCGGGAAGCGGACGGGCAGCTGGCAGTTGAAATATGAACCATTGAACCTGATACAATTAAAACTGAAAATAATGTACCAATACAAATACTTATCCGATTTTACAAAAAGTGTCTTCATGAAGATGGGATGCAGTGATGATGATTCACAACATATTGCGGAAGTATTTCTTGCAGCTGAGCTAAGGGGGCATGCATCTCATGGGATGATAAGGATAAAGGATTATTATGAGCTCTGGAAAGCAAACAGGATAAACACAGCACCGGATATCAGGATTGTACATGAGTCGCCAAGCACCGCTGTTGTTGATGGTGATAACGCGGTTGGGATGGTGGCTGCCAGGAAATCTATGGAGATTGCCATTGCTAAGGCTAAAAATGCCGGCACAGGATGGGTTGCCACAAGGCACTCGAATCATTTCGGAATCGCCGGGTATTATGCAATGATGGCACTTGATCACGATATGACAGGTATTTGCCTTACTAATGCTAATCCGCTTGTGGCACCTACTTTCTCCATTAGCAGGATGATGGGAACAAATCCCATAGCTGTTGCTGTTCCCGCGATGAAACAACCACCGTTTGTTGCAGATTTTGCTACCACCCCCATAGCCAGGGGAAAGCTTGCTGTGGCAGAAAAGAAAGGTGAAAAAGTCCCTCTCGGATTTGTCCAGGACAAAGAAGGAATACCTACTGATGACCCTGCAATTCTGAAACAGGGCGGATCAATGCTAACCCTGGGCGGCGACAGGGTACACGGAAGCCACAAGGGATTTTGTCTGTCATCAATAGTCGATATCTTCTCAGCTGTATTCAGCGGCGCTAACTTTGGGCCATTCGTTCCC
>CAYQBZ010000040.1:0-13404 GCA_964415855.1 uncultured Rikenellaceae bacterium | reverse complement strand
ACGCCCGCTGAAGCTCCATTTTCACCATGGACATGTACCTTGCCATAAATTCCAGGTTTCTCTGAATTGCTCACCAGAATATTACCTATTGCACCACTTTTGAATTTCACAATAGCAACAGCGGTGTCGTCTACTTCAATATAGGGATGATTAAGATTTCTCCAGATACCATAAACCTCATCAACCTCTCCCATGTACCACAGGAGAATATCCAGCTGATGAGGAGCCTGGTTAACCAGTACTCCGCCTCCCTCCATTTTCCATGACCCTCTCCATTCATCAGAATCATAATATGCTTTATCCCTCCATCCAAGCATAGTAATTGTTCCCAGTACCGGTTTCCCTATCTTACCAGCTGTAATAGCCTCCTTTACTCTTTTTACCGGTTGGTACCACCTCCTCTGGCTTATTACTCCCAGCTTAACCTTATTGTCCTTACAGGTATTTATTATTTCATCACAATCGTACAGGTCAGAGGCCAGCGGCTTTTCAACCAGCACACTGGCACCAGCCCTGGCAGCTTCGACGGCCGGTTGCTTATGGAAGGGATGAGCTGTACATATCAGCACGAGGTCAACGTTGTTTTCAGTAACCATACGGGATATATCTGAATAGGCCCTGGTCTGGTATAGCGCTGCAAAATTGGCGGCTGTCTGGCTGGTTCTGCTCCATACACCTGAAAGCAGAGCATTGGGAATATTTTGTACAGCTTTTGCATGCAGATGTGCCACTTTGCTGCAACCGGCAATAGAAATATTATAAATTCTTTCAGCCATAATATTATCTTTAGTACAGTGACATGGTTTAAGGAAACCCGCGAAGAACAAATATAACAAAAACAAACAGACCGGAGGGATACAACACAAAATGTACCTTAAATATTCAGGACATATGCTTTAACTATTTACCGGGATGGTATTTCCTTTCAATATTATTCTCCAAATCTTCCAGGTAGAACAGCACATCTTTGAATTCCCCCTTTGTATACATAAGCGCCTGATCATCAAAATGTAACGAGGAAGTGTCACTGCTTATTCCTCCTGCAAGTATGCTTCTTGCCCTGATCCTTTCCCCGAATTCCACAGCAGCCACAAAACTGTTGCCGCTTGTACCATACATTTTTTTGGTACCGGGGTAGGTACGGCTTCCGAAAGATGCAAGGGAGCCCCACCTTGAAGAAGTGAAAGCAACCGGGAGACTTGGTTGTGAGTCGTCGAACCGCTGTACTATTTCTCCTGTCAGCCTCTGATACCTGTTTATCTCACCCCAGGGGACTTTCCATTTTCCAAAATCACCTGTAAGCTTCTCCACAGCATTTACCAGGCCCCCGAGCATTACTTCCCCCGGTACCTCTGTTGCAATAAAATCAAACAGCGATTTTCCCGATCCCTGCCAGGGTTGTTCAACCATGGCTGTAATTTCCTGTCCCCACCAGATAGCAAGTGTGGTTGCAACTGAGTTCAGTGAGAACTTCATGTCCCATCTTCGTAATATTTCCACAGGTTCTTCCAGAGCTTCCTTTCCAGGCAGATCTGCCGGGGGAGTTTTATCGTAGGCCATAACCAGGGCGGGGATCATATCAGTAAAAGCTGTAAGGTAAGGATCATATGCTGCTGTCAGCAGTTTTTTAATTGTGAAATCATTTTGATCCTTCAATACCATTACAGCATGGATACCTCTTACATTCTCTTCATCCGGGGCCATATAAGCCGGGTATGACGACTTCACCGGGCTATATTCACCGCATGCTGTAAAAGGTGTTGAATTACAATTCTGTATCCATCCGTTTTCCGGGTTGAGTATATGAATCATGTCTTTTACTTCATGTAATCCATGCCATTCAGTTGCCGGATCACTTCCGTCAACAGGTTCTGACCAGTCAAAACGTGTATCTCTTACCGGCATGAAATTGCCGTGCCAGTATGCTATGTTCCCGTATGAATCGGCATACACGGTGTTATTAGATGAATTTGTACGAAGCTCCATCACTTTACTGAACTCTTCATAGCTTTTTGCTTTTGTCCGAAGGTACGACTGCGTAAGAGCTTTCTCATGCTCCACCATAAGTCTTACTGTTACCCAATTGCCATCCATCGCCCGTATTACCGGACCGTGATGTGTAAAAAAAGCCTTTACTTCCCTATAAGCCAGTGAATCACTGACCCTGTATGGCAATATGATCTTTTTTTCCGATACCGGCCTTAACTCATCACCATACCTGTAATAATACTTACCATCTTTTTCTTCAATTGACTCAAGGTAATAATCTATAACATCCGCACGGCTTGATGTGTGCATCCATCCACAATTTTCGTTAAATCCCTGGTAGACAAAGAATTGTCCCCATGTTACAGCACCATAAGCATTTAATCCTTCTTCACTTACCATATGCACTTCAGTACGAAAGAATAGTGATGTATGTGGATTTATCAGCAACAGAGCATTCCCTGAAGCACTCAGTGAAGGAGCTATTGCAAAGCCATTTGATCCCCTGGGCTCAATATCAATAAGTTCCTCCCTGTTTTTTACCAGAGTGACATTCTGACCGCCGTAAAAGCGGGCAAGTGAGCTGACAGGAATCTGCTCAATATCGCCTCCGATGCTTCCCTCACTGAAAGTAAGGGCCATCCATGGTTCAAACCTGGTAATAAGCTTTGGTCTGACATCCGGGTGAGTAGCCAGGTAAAAATTAATCCCGTCAGCAAATGCATCCATGAGCTTTTTCAGCCATGCCGGGCAGTCAATGTATTCCTGCCTGACCGCATCAGGATCAATGAAAAGCTTCATGCGCAGATCGGTATAGACGGATGACAGACCCTCAACTTCAGCCATTCTTCCCATGGAATTGATATAGTTGACTTCCACCCTGTTGAAATCATCCTCGCATTGTGCATACATAAGTCCAAACACCACATCAGCATCTGTCTTCCCATAAATATGAGGTACACCAAAGTTATCCCTGACTATTGTAACTCTATCAGCAAGTTTTTCAAGTCGCCTTAAGTCAGGACCTATATTAACCTCTTTGCACCCCTGGATTAAAACTATAACTGCCAGCAGCAGGACTGAAATCCTTTTATTCATATCATCTTTTTTAATAACAACTTTTTTCCAGCTACTCGGGTTCCACAATTTTATAATTGCAGGACTTTAAATAATCTCCCGAGTCATATCCACTGAGTAATTCGCTTTCATCCGGCATACCGATGTACCGTCGTACCATAATACCTCCACACACCCACACCGCCCAACCGTCACACCTCTGTACCATCATTTGGTCATGCAACAATAACAACAATAATATCCATTACATTGGTTCTGGTTGGTCCGGTTATTATATGTCCGCCGGTATTTCTGAAGAAATTGTATGAATCGAAGCGGCTGATATATTTCAGCGGATCTATCTTTCTTTTAGAGGCAACTGACAGAGTATGAGCATCAACAACAGCTCCGGCTGCTTTTGTCGGACCATCAGTTCCATCACTTCCTGCTGCAAGAATTGTGATACCGGGATGATCTTCCAGGAGCAGGGCACACAGCAAAGCCAGATGCTGGTTCCGACCTCCCACTCCGCTGCCAGTCATTTTAACTGTTGTCTCTCCGCCAAACAGAAGGCAAACCGGTTTAACTTCATTTTCGTCAGTTTTAAATCTGAGTGCTGTTTCCACCAGATATTCTGAGACGGACAAAGTATCTCCCTGCAGTTTATCATCCACTATTATTGAGTTAATATTAAACTCAAGTGCCTTCAGTTTTGCTGCTTCAAGAGCAAGCCTGTTGGTTCCTATTAAAAGATTATAAGTACTTTCAAATAATATATCTTCTGGTTTTGGTGTCTCCGGAATTTTTCCGTCTGCACCATTCTTAAGGTGTCTTACAATTCCTGAGGGAGCAGAGCTTACAAGGTTATATTTTTCAAGTACATCTATGGCCTGCTGAAAAGTTGTAGGATCAGGTACAGTTGGTCCGGATGCTATTACATCCTGCGGATCGCCCGGCACATCAGACAATATGAGACTGATAAGTGTTGCCGGAAAAACTCTCCTTGCCAGCTGACCTCCTTTAACATTTGACAAATGTTTGCGTACCGCATTTATCTCACTTATACAGGCACCGCTGTTGATCAGGAGACCTGTTATTTTTACTATATCTTCCGGAGATGAACCTTCAGGAAAGTCGGGAAGTAAAGCCGATCCTCCACCCGACAGAAGACATATGACCAGATCATCTGCAACTGCCTTGTCAGCTATATCAAGTATTGCGCCGGTAGCACGAAACCCATTCGAATCAGGCTCAGGATGGCCGGCTTCGGTAATCCTTATATGTTTCAGCCTGGCAGAATGACCATACTTGACAGCTACATGTCCATCCCTGATACGGTCCCCAAGGATCTTTTCGACCTCTGTGGCCATTATAGCACCGGCTTTACCGGCACCGATAACATATATATTATTAATGCGAGCAAGAGGGAAGCTCATTTGACCTATAACAATGGTATTATTGCTGATGGTCAGTGCCCTGTTTATCAATACATCCGGAATAACTCTTTTTACACCCTCCAGGAATATCTGTTCAGCTATATCGCGGTAATCCATTTCTGATTTTTATACGGGAAATGAGGATAATAAATACTCTAATAATATAATAGTTACACAATAAGTGATAAATGATCTTCTCTTTCCGGCTTCAGGAAAAGAAAAGATATGCGATCAATATTGCGGTAATTGCTCCGGCAAGGTCAGCCAGTAATCCGCAACCAACAGCATGTCGTGTATTTTTGATGCCAACAGATCCGAAGTATACTGCAATAATATAAAACGTAGTATCGGTAGTCCCCTGTAATGTGCAGGAAAGCCTTCCGATAAATGAATCAGCGCCATAAGTTGTCATCGCATCTATCATAAGTCCCCTGGCACCACTCCCGCTGAGCGGCTTCATGAAAGCTACCGGGAGGGCTCCGGTAAACCGGGTGTCGACACCAATCCATGCAAAAAAGTCTGCAATGCCCTTTATTAAAAAATCCATTGCGCCGGATGCCCTGAAAATGCCTATTGCTACCAGGATGGCAATAAGGAAAGGGATGATCTTTATTGCTATTGTGAATCCCTCTTTTGCTCCTTCGATAAATGCGTCATATACATTAACCTTTTTGATTACTGCCAGCAATATGAAGAGAGTGATTATGGTCAGCAGGATGAAATTGGCTGCAAAAGTGGAAATTGAAGTGATCTGTTCCTCAGGCAGTGTGGTGAAATATAAAATTATACCGGCCACTATAGCAGTCAGCCCGCCAAGGTAGGCCATAATCACCTTGTCAAACAGGTTGATCTTCTGGACAATTGCCACACTTATCAATCCGACCAGTGTGGCAAAGAAAGTAGCTATAAGTATTGGTATGAATATATCTGCCGGATTAACAGCTCCGAGCTGGGTCCTGTATACAATTATGCTTACCGGGATGATTGTCAGTCCGGAAGCATTCAGAACGAGAAACATAATCTGGGAATTTGAGGCCGTCTCCTTTTCAGGATTAACTTCCTGCATCTCTTTCATAGCTTTCAGTCCCATTGGTGTGGCAGCATTATCCAGACCCAGCATATTGGCAGAAATATTGAGTATTATTGAGCCATAGGCAGGATGTCCTTTTGGAAGATCCGGGAATAGCTTAAGAAAGAAAGGACCGAATAACTTTCCAAGAATTGTTACAGCTCCACCTTTTTCTCCTACTTTCATAAGGCCCAGCCACAATGTCAGAACACCTGTCAATCCAAGTGAAATCTCAAAGCCTGTCTTTGCATTCTCAAAGATAGCATTTACAAGCTCATTGAATATCTGAGTGTTACCTGAGAATATCAGCTGAAATAGTGCAACCAGGAAGCCAATTAGGAAGAATGCGATCCAGATGTAATTAAGTGCCATTTCGGGTGTTTGAAATGCTAAGATAATAAACCTTTTTTATATATATTTGCTTAAACAAACATACACTATGGCACGATTCAGCAGAATAGATGTTATACTGAAAATCCGGGAAACAGGTATTGTCCCTATATTTTATCATAAAGACCCGGAAATATGCAGGAATGTAATTAAATCCTGCTTTAACGGAGGCATAAAGGTATTCGAATTCACCAACCGTGGTGAATATGCCCACGAGTTGTTCAGCGACCTTAATAAATGGGCTGAAAAGGAGGTACCAACCCTGGCGATGGGAGCAGGATCGATAGTGGATGCCGGTACAGCGTCACTTTATATCCAGCTTGGCACCAATTTTATTGTTTCACCTGTCCTGAATCCGGAAATGGCCAAGGTATGCAATCGCAGAAAAATATTATGGTCGCCTGGCTGCGGATCACTTACAGAGATAAATTATGCAGAGGAATTAGGCGCTGAAATAGTTAAGATATTTCCGGGATTTTCTCTCGGAGGACCTGATTTTGTAAAAGCTGTAAAAGGTCCATGTCCATGGACAAGTATAATGCCGACAGGAGGGGTTGAGCCGACACTTGAGAATCTCAGGGAATGGTTCAATGCCGGTGTTACCTGTGTGGGTATTGGTTCAAATCTGATAACCAAGGAACTTATACAGAAAAAGGACTGGAAAACCCTGACCAAAAGGATCACAGCAGCTGTTAAGATTGCAAGGATGTTCCAGATAGTGTAGTTCAGGGTAAAGGAAGAACTTACACAGAGTTACACAGAGATACACAGTGGAAAAGAGGGACCTGCCTGCCGGCAGGCAGGTCAGGCAGTTGAACACAGACGGAGACAGGGTACCGATGGGATTTAATTTCTATACTTTGAGCAGAATTTTAAGGTGGCTTCCGGGATCCTTTTCCAGCACTTCAAATCCTTTCTGAGCTTCTTCAAGACTTAAGATACCGGTTATCATCTTTGCGGGATCAAGGATTCCACTTTCAAGAGCCTCGATAGCCTTTGAAAATTCACCGTGGCTGACACGTGAAGCAATTATCTTTGCCTCTTTCCATATAAGCTCCTTCATCAATATTTCAGAGGGATGGTCAGCAAGTCCAAGGACACAAACAGTGCCTCCTCCTTTAACAGCATTAATACAAGCTCTGACAGGATTATATCTTCCTTCAACATTTACTTCATGGCCAACTGCTTCAAATGCAATATCTGCGCCTTTTCCACCGGTAATCTCCCTGACTGCTTCGGCAGGATCAGCATTCCTTATGTTCACTGTATAAATATCGGGGAAAGCAGCCGAAGCAAGTGCGAGTCGTTTATCAAGGATATCGGCCATGATGATCTTACCTCCGGTTATGGTCCTGGCAGCATGAAGTATTGAATTTCCAACCTTCCCGGATCCCATTATCAGGATATCATCGGTAGCCGATAATCCTGACCTGGAAGAAGCATGAAATCCTATGGAAAGCAGTTCAACCAGGGCAGCATGCTCATCCGGGATGTGACCAGGTATCCTGTATATCATACTGTATGGTGCAGAAACGTATTCAGAAAATCCGCCGTCCAGATCAATACCTATCAGTTTCAACGAAGTACATGCCGGGTAATGGCCCTCCTGGCAAGCAGCACATTTACCGCACCAGATTATCGGATCCACCGTCACTTTGTCCCCGGGAGAAAGATCCTTTACATTGTCGCCTGTTTTTTCAACAACTCCTGCAAATTCATGACCCGGGATAAGGGGCAGCTTTGTCCTGGGGTGGAATTCCCCTTTGAAAAGATGTTGATCAGATCCGCATATACTTGCATATCTTACCTTTACAAGAACGTTATCATCATCAACCGATGGTTTTTCAACCTCTTCCGCGGCTATCCTGCCATATTCCCTTATTACTGCTGCTCTCATATCTTTAATACTTTTTCTTATTTGTTCACAAAGGTACATAAGAATTTAATCCGACGCAGGATGCAGGACGAAAGACGCATGGCTCAGAGCTCAGAACTCAGGGCACAGAATTAATGAATACACATTTTTCCCTCAATAGTGTACCATGTGTCGAGAGCCTTGTGTCTGGTGTCTTGCTTAACACACCTGTCTATTCACCCGGTGCCCTGTACAGTTCAATATTCGATATTACAGGACAGGCTTTCGATCTGCTTATCATTACCTTGATTTTTGTTGTTTTTACTACCGGAAATTTCCGTATCACTTTATAGCCAATGGTTGTCCCCTGCAGTAATTGTGTCCATTCACCATTATTAAATGCTGATACACTGAACTCCCGGACTCTCTGACCCAGTTTAATGCCTTCCTGGAGTATAATCCTGTTTACCTCTGTTTCAGTACCGAGATCAATGATCAGCTCCCCTGTTTTTGTCGAATCACTTGTTGTCCAGTAGGTTTCCGGATCGCCGTCATTTACGTTTGAACCTTTATAGTCTTTTCCCCTTCTCTGTGAGACTGATACTTTTTTACCTCGGGCAACATCTGTTTCAAATTCCTTTACCAGCATATCCTTAAATTCCAGCAGAGATTTTACATCATTCTCATGTAATAATCCTCTCCTGTCTGGAGGGACATTTAGCAAAAGGTTGCTGTTACGTCCTACCGATGAGTAGTAGAGATCCATTATGTTTTCGGGTGATCTTACAAGTGAATCCTGGTTTTGATGATAAAACCAGCCCCGGCGAATTGATACATCCACTTCAGCAGGAACCCAGTAATTACCGTTTTCATGCCCCTCTCCCAGCTCTCTGGCGAAATTACCTCCGGGCCACATCTCATCCTTATTAAGCAGACACCAGTTTGTAAGACTACCCATTCCTCTTTCATTACCAACCCAGCGGATATCGGGCCCGGCATCACTGAACATCACAGCCATTGGCTGTAACTCCCTGACTATCTTATGTGTGTTCGCCCAGTCATAATAGGTCCTGTTGTCAATACGCCGGGTTTCCCTTGCGCCTCCATAATAACCATCTCCCCCATTTGCACCGTCGAACCATACTTCAAAGACATCTCCATAATCAGTAAGAAGTTCACGAAGCTGATTCCTGTAATATGTCAGATATTCCGGTGTTCCGTATACTGCACTGTTACGGTCCCAGGGTGAGAGATATACGCCAAACTTCAGCCCGTACTCATCGCAGGCTTGCCTAAGTTCTCTTAAAACATCGCCTTTCCCATTTTTCCATGTGGAGTTTTTCACTGAATGTTCAGTATATGCAGAAGGCCACAGGCAAAAACCGTCATGGTGCTTGGCTGTAATTATTATGCCTTTCATCCCGGTTTCTTTTGCAACTCTCGCCCATTGCCTGCAATCCATCTCTGAGGGATTAAAGACAGATTCATCTTCATCGCCATAACCCCATTCCTTATCGGTAAAAGTATTAACGGTGAAATGGACAAACATGTAATACTCCAGCTCGTGCCAGGCAAGTTGCCGTTCTGATGGTAAGGGCCCATAAGGTTCAGGAGGAGTAACTCTGGTACATGAAAGGATACCAGTTAAAATTAAAAGAGATATTAGAGGATTTTTCATTTTTTTCATTGTGAAAGATCTTTTATCCTGATGTTCCTGAATTTCAGTTCTGATCCATGTCCCAGGAATCCGATATGCCCTGTTGTATTCTTCAAGCCCGGGTGATCATTATGATCCATTGTGCCGTTGTCTCTCGGGCCCGCAATATCCCCATCTACTATAACTGTGCCATTAAGTACTATTTTTATCCTGGTCCCCGTTACAGTTACCTCTTCATAATTCCACTCGCCAACAGGTTTGAGATATCCTCTTTTGGCAGGGATGACGCCATAAACTGATCCATGATACTGGTATGGCTGAAGATTTGCATATACAGGAGCGGTATTATCAAGTATTTGCAGTTCCATTCCCACATAGGCAGCATCGCCGGTAAGCGGAGCCCTTATACCCAGTCCGTTATTGGCCCCGGGGGTAAGAAGAAATTCAAAACGGAAAATAAAGTCGGAATACTCTTTTTCAGTATAAAGGTTACCACCCGAACTGTCGTCTGGTTTGACAACAATCATTTCATTTTCAACAACATACGACTCTTTATTTCCAATCCAGTTATCAAGGTTCCTTCCATTGAACAGTGCCACAAATCCATCTGCCTTTTCTTCGGGAGTAAGCTTATATTCTCTTTCACTGATCTCCCTTACATATATATCCCTGAAAGCCAAATCAGTACCATGTGCCTGCAGCTCAATGGGACCTTTCGGGAATATAGGAATTTTGCGATCCCAGTAATTCTCAAGAGTTACATTATCCACGACAAGTTCACCATTAAGCCATACACTTACTTTCTCACCGATCATAATAATCCTGAATGTGTTCCAGTCGCCTACCGGATTATCAGCAACTTTCAAAGGTTTGGAAGGATTTTTCTGGTTGTTATACAAACCTCCTGAACCTACCTGGGCACCAACCTCTACTCTTGAGGTATCCCAGATCTGGACCTGTGGTGTTCCTCTCAGGTATATACCACTGTCTCCTGCCTTTGAGATTTTCCAGTCCACCAGCAACTCAAAATCGCCGTATTCTTTCACTGAACAAAGATTGTCCCCGCTCCCGGTAAACCATATACAACCATCTTTGACACTCCAGTTACCAGCTACCTTTCTGTTTGCTTCTATCTGTTTTGCAGCCAGTTCAGCGGTTGTCATCCCAGGTCTTACAACCGGATTTTCGACAAGCCCCTGCCATCCGGTCAGATCTTTCCCGTTAAACATAGGCTGAAATCCTTTATCAACAGGCATATCAGCCAGGTACTTTCTTATCCTTTCTTTCTCATATTCACTTTCCTGCCCGGTAATTTCAGCGGCTGCCCTCGTCAGAATATCTTTTACCAGATCTCCGTACATGCCCGATGATTCATCAGATGAAGGAAGAGCAATATTCATAGCAGCTCTTGCGGCGGAAGCTGAGGTAGCCGGATCATCAAGAAAGGTGCCAGCGTAAAAGAGAGCCTGATATGTTTTCAACCTTCCGGTCTCGGTGAGAATCCTGTTTTTTCTTTCAGGAGTAAGCGCATAAGGCATAATTTTTCTGTAGAGAAGCAATTTCTGCTCATCCGGTAGAACTGCGGATCTGATCTGCCTTACATATCCGTCAAAGGCCGGACCTTCGAAGGTCTTATTTCCGGAAGCGCATATTTCATACAATGCATAGGAAGCCGCATAGTCTGCCCAGCCAGTAAGTGCTTTGAAACAGACATCGCGCATCCCGGGTGATCCATTCTCAAATTCCTTCAGAACCAGAGCCAGTGCCTCTCTTCCTCCTGTTTTTGCAATAACCTGTATAAGCTTCTCCTTGAATCTTTCGGTAGATGATAAACCTCTACCCTGCTGAATACTTTTTATCAACAAGTCTGACCTGAGTTCAGGATCGGCTATTTTACCTGCAGCAGCAGCAAGTGCAGTCTGCAGATCCGATATCTCTCCCGGGTCATCTGTATCGGCCAGCAGTTCAATCAGCTCTGCCTGGTCATCCGGCCCGGCGAGGCTGGCAAGTGCTTTAATGGCGCTTGATTTCACAGGTTCACCAGCTGTTGATGCATATTTGCAGACTTCAGTAAAATATTTATTATCACTGTTCCATGCCAGCAGTTCAATCACACTTTTCTGAGCAGGAGGCGGACCATCTTTCAAAACCGGGAGCAACAGTGGTATCTGGTCATTGCCTGTAACGGTCATCAGGGCTTTTTTTGCAGCATCCTGATCCTGGTCACCGGTAAAAACCAGGAGGTAATTTATCAATGAATTGACTGACTGAGGTCCGCTTAACTTAACAATTGCCTCGGCTGCTTCTATCCTGGTGTTTATGTCCAGGTCTGACAATGAGGCTGTAACCAACGGAATTGCAATTTTATCGCCCCTTTCACCGAGCATGGTAATTATTTCAGGTCTTGCCTCTGCAATAGCTTTAGGAAAATAATTTATCCAGCTATTTGTCACCTCACTGCCCGGAATTGAGAGTGATATACGCAATGCTGCAGCCCGGTATTTTTTATTGAGATGTGCGGCACCTTTAAGGAGGTAAGGCATTGCATCCCTGCCATGAAAGCTGACATAAGTTTCAAGAGCGGCTGTCTTACTATTCAGTGTAAGGTCATCGTTGCATCTTATCATTACCAGTCTGCAGATCTTATCCATGGTTTTAATATCACCTTTCTGACCGATAGCTTCAGCATAATTGATCAGCGATTGTGTTATTCCTGAAGGTTCCCATTCGTATGAGACCTTTTTGGCAGCTTTGGAGAGGACTTTATAAGCAGCAGGGCTTCCACTCTTAGCCAGTGCATTTAATGCAGATGCTCTCACATTCGTATCATTGTCAGATGACCATTCAATATACTCACTGACAGCTATCTCTGAATTCATTTTTGCCAGGGTATTCATTACGGCAGCAGCACAGGGCAGATCGCTGTTCTTCAATGATTCAGCCAAAATGACCTCTGCCTCAGCTCCTCCTACTGCACCTAGCACTGCAACGGCTGGTTCACAAAGATCCTTACTGTTAAGATACTCTTTCAATGCTTCTACGGACAGATCTCCCCCTACAAGCTGTAGCTGTTTCATAAAAAAGTCCTTAACTGAGGCGTCTTTTAATCCGACTGCATAGCTGATACAAATTTTCTCCCACATTCCTCTTTCACTCTCCTTTCCATCCTGTGAAAGGAAACGGGATAACGATTCGACAGCGAATCTCGGGCCCGTATCATCGACGGAGCCTGGAGGGATGATCTTATCGCAGATCTGCCTTATTCCGGATTCCCCAAGCGACAACATATCTCCCATAAGCTGGTCAGTAAACTGCAGATCATTCGCCGGCATCCTGGCGAGAAGATCTGCAACTCTAGTTTCAGTGGTCCTGACATCCTGCTGCGTATAGCCTGAAACGGAAATTACAAGGAGAACAATACCCGTAATAATTAGTCTTTTTATCTTCATTTCTTCAACTTTATAAACTTTTAACTTTCAAACATATAACACAACCGGTTCCATCATATTTTCCATGGTCCTCGCATTGGCTGATTAATTAGTTTATTGGCACCGTCATCATCAATAAACTGCTGTTTAACCGGATCGTATTTCAAGTTCCTTCCGAGCCTCAGGGCAATAATTCCCAGGTTTACTATTGAACATGACCTGTGCCCGTTTGATTCATTAAGTGCAAATTTCTTTCTCGTCAGCACCGATTCGGTGAATACCCCGATCTGGGGAGGCGGATCAGGAAGAGAGTTGATAAGCTTTTCCATATCAGGAATATCTGACCTGAATCCTTTAAACACTTTTCCGTGAGGACCTTCAATATAAGCAGCAGCCGTATCACGGTTTTCCCCGTCGAGCACTATCCTACACCCGTCGGCATAAGTATATGTTATCCTGCGCCATGAGCCTACTGCATCATAATGTTGCTGAGGAGCATCTATCTCAACAGAGACAGGTCCTGTATC
>CAYQBZ010000039.1:0-13556 GCA_964415855.1 uncultured Rikenellaceae bacterium | reverse complement strand
AGGTGTTTTAAAAGCCATTTGCCTTTAACCAGGCGATGCATAGTGAGGGCCAGGCATATTGTGTTCCGCGACCTTCCGAAAGACCATATCCGTGTCCTCCTTTCTGGAAAATATGAAGTTCAGAGGGTATACCATATTGCTGAAGTCCTTCGAAATAGGAAATGCTGTTCCTTACGGGTACTGTTTTATCATCGGCAGAATGTACGAGGAATGCAGGCGGGGTATCCTTTTTTATCTGCAATTCGTTTGAAAAATGTCTGATAGCCTCATCCGATGGAGTATTGCCGATCAGGTTATTTCTCGATCCCAGGTGGGTGAAGGAAGCGTTGAATGATATAACCGGGTAGATAAGCAGTGAAAAATCGGGACGGGCTGAGGTTGTATCGCCGTTCTTGTATACTATTTCATCATAGTGAGTAGAAACTGTGGAAGCAAGATGTCCCCCTGCAGAGAATCCTATAACACCGACCTTATGTGGATTGACCTTCCATTTTGCTGCATTCCTGCGTATTATGCGCATTGCCTCCTGGGCATCCTGTAAAGGACCCACCGATTTATCCTGCATTATCATGTCAGACGGTAGCCTGTATTTCAGTATGACCGCAGTTATTCCATTTTCATTCAGCCACCTGGCAATGGCAAATCCCTCATGATCGAAGGCAAGGACACCATAACCTCCTCCGGGGCAAATCAGGACAGCAGTACCGGTCTCTGTTCCTGTGGGAGCAAGAAACAGGTACAGTTCAGGATCCGTAACCTTTTCAAAGCGGGTTGGTCTTCCATCGACCAGGGTAGGCTTTTCAACATAGCTGTCATTGTTTATTGCACCAGGGATACCCTCAGGCCATACTTTCAGAACAGCATCCTGGGCATAGGTGCCAGGGACCATTATTACAGCACTAAGCAGGAGCAAAATTATTGGTTTGATCAGTTTCATCTTATAAGAGTTTAGTTTTTTAGAATATCAGTATTCAAGTATTTGTCCGTCATTTACCAGCCTGGTTTTAATTGCATCATATGTAAGGTCGTACATGCTCTTTTTCGTTTCAACGGCCATTGAGGCAATGGTACCTGCACTCTGGCCGAGGATCATAAACACAGGTTCCATCCTTATTGATCCGAAAGCAATATGTGAAGCTGATACACAAACTGGGACAAGAAGGTTTTCACATTCATTGCGCTTTGGCATGATGGAACCCAGATCGATCTGGTAGGGTCGTTTTGCCGCAATTCCTATATCACCTTCGTTCTGTACAAAACCATCGGGTTTCACATATCGCTGGACGTTATGTGAATCGAGGGTATAGGATCCCATCCCTATCGAATGGTCAATTTTCTTTCTGCCAAGTACTTCATTCTCAGTCATGACAAATTCTCCTGTCATCCGCCTGGCTTCACGTACATAGATATTATACGGCCAGTTTCCGTTGTCGGGAAATTCATCCTTAGAGTAGCCCCAAAGGTTCATCTCCTCCCTTATTTCCGGCGGAACACGCGGATCATTTGCCGTGAAATAAAGCAATCCTTTCTGGTAAGTAATATGTTCCCTGATTATCTCCTTCCTCCTTTCATAATCCGCTTCGGGATAGTCGTAATTCATTCCGATATTATCGAAGCTGAATGGACCATGGTTGTTAACATCGGTTTTCAGATTAGGGATGGGATCAAATTTGTTAAATGTTTCCCTCCATCCCGAGTTGTAAACCCTTATCAGAAGTTCATACTGGCTTGAGTCATAACCTTCGGGTTTTTCAGAAGGGATCCGGTTATCGGGATGTTTTGTCAGGCATGTTCTGAAGCAGTAGGCCTGTATCTTCGAGTCTCCTTCCCCTTTAGTACCCGGATCTTCAGCAGATATCCTCGGAAGCAGGCCGCTTGTCCTATCACCCGGAATAATGTATGGATCTATGTCTTTCTTGAAATAATGGCCATGATGCAACACCCCGGTTTGTACTCCGTTCCATTCCTCGTTATATAGTGAATTGGCTTCCCGTCCTGTATGGTAGCTTACCCCGGAAGAGGCCATCAGGTCTCCTTCGTATGTTGCGTCGATGAAGACTTTGCCCATGAAAACCTTACCATCCAGTGTTTTTATTGAAAGGATCCTGCCGTTTTTCTTAATAATCCCGGCCTCACGATCAAGAAATTCCTGGCGGTACACAGGTATGTCATTTGTCATGATCATCTGTTCAAAAGCTTCCTCAGCAGCATGAGGCTCAAATATCCACATGGTGCGTTTCTCGCCATCTATTGCCGGGCTTCCCTGTCCTTTATTCCCGTATTCCGACTGCAGCTGCCATTTCCATGAATCCGGATCCTGGTAATGCTGGTATATCAGCTGGTAGAATTCCCTGGCAAGCCCCCCGATAACCTCCTTATTACCCGTGTCGGTGAATCCGAGCCCGGAGGAGGAGAGTCCCCCCAGGTGCTTATCGGGGGAAACAATAATGACAGTCATTTCCATACGTGATACCTGGACAGCAGCTGTTACCGCTGCAGCAGTACCTCCATAAACTATTACATCGGCTGTAAAGGTATCGGAACCCGTACCTGACTTGCAGCCTGTATACAGAATGGCGACAATAAGCAGAGAGAAGAGATTTGTTTTCATACAGTACTTTCTGGTAACGTGATGCCGTAAGGAACGGTCGCGACTATTCCTTACAGTATCACTTGTTTATATAGGTTTTATTACGACAATGTTTTTCCCGGGCTTCAACCTGATGGTATCCGGGGCCGCTTCCATAAGCTTGCCGTTAAGATGGACGGCAGGTTTACCATTCATTTTGTCTCTGCTGTAGCCGGTTATCACAAAATCACTCTCGATATTTGCCGGAATTATAATGGTGAACTTTTTTGAATTTCCGTTAACGACATATCCGGCGATAATATTTCCCCGGATTGTCGGAACGGATACCGTACTGTTTTTAAGGTCACCGGGCTGAGGCCTGATAAGGGCCTTTGCCCACCCGGGTTCGAGCGGTCTTATGCCCCACATGTAACCGGGAATAATGTTAGCTGGGGCTGCTCCCCAGGCATGATTCCAGTCGGAATTAGGTTTGTACTTCATATCCCAGGCTTCCATGGTTATTGTGGAACCCGATCTTATCATATTCCACCAGCTCCTGTCGTTTGTGGCAGTAAGTAAACTCAGAGCATAGTCGGCTTCCCCTGCATTGAATAATCCCTCCATGAGATACTGGGCCCCGTAAACACTGCATGCCATCCCGCGTGATTTGATAAAGCTGATGACTTTTTCCATGTTTTCGGCGGGAACGAGGCCAAAGGCAAGGGTCATCATATTGGCGTGGAGGGATGAGTGCGTTGAAGATTCACCGTCAATATAAATTCCTGTTGTCTTATCCAGCAGCTTTTCATTTATCGTTTTTTTGACCATTGTGGCCAGGTTGCTGTAGTACTGTGAATCCGTATCCTCTCCAAGGTAAGCTGCAATCTTCGACATCAGGTCAAGTCCGTGGTAATAAAATGCATTTACTACGGTGTTCACATCGACCATCTCGTATCCATCTCTTTCACCCTCAGGAGTGGCAAGTTTCCAGCCGGTATCTTGCTGCGAAGGAGGCCAGTCAACTATATCCCTTAACCTCTCCTTCGCATCAGAAAAGCCAATGTTTCTCATTATTTCATCTGTACAGTTCTTTGAACTTATCAGCCCGTCCTCACGGGCCAGGGAAGTAAGTGTTTTGTGCTTCAGCTCTTCGTAATAGTGCCTGGCAGATTCTGAATTACCTGTAAAAAGAAGATCGTTGTAAAACATCGGTACAGTTTGCAGGATCCACTCAGTCGGCCATGTCGGGTGTTTGATGAAGTACTCATTTGTAAGCCGTGCAAGGGAGTATTCGCGGTCGGTATAGTAATGACCCAGCTGGTTAATGTAAGCATCAGCCTCGTAAGGAATTCTCTCCCTGTCGCCGTCAACATATATCCCGGTAAAAGATGTGGCTTTCATACTGTATTTGCACATGTCCCAGACACTGTTCAGGACGGTATCTGTACTTGTGAAGTAGCTCTTATGATCATCGAAATAGTACCACAGGGCTTTCTGCCGCACAGAGGCTGGCCCAATTTTTAAGGGGCAATCCTCAATGACACAATAACGGAATGGAGTTACCACACCAACGGAGTCAGGAAGGTGGATGGCTGCCGGACCCGTATTCCTGCTATCTGCCGGGAGATCCAGAGTGTATACTGTTGTTCCCGGCTTGACTGCCAGTGATACTTCCTGGTACCTGAGGGATCCTCCCGGGTTGCTGTCGATCTTATTTGTTCCGCCTGTCTTTTCACCTAGACGGATTCTCAGTACCTGTTCCCTTTCAGGAGTTATATTTAGTACAAGTGTTCCGAAGGCATCCCTGCCAAAATCAGCAAAATATTCTGATTCATCTGTTTTAATGAAGGTCGCAGGCTCGATCAAAGGTGTCATGAACCTGTTACGTGTTGTTGTGTACCCTGCTGGATTTCCGGTAGTAAATGACTGAATTTCTGAGTATTTTGATGGCTTGTCCTTTTCATTCCATATCCTGACTTTCCAGTAAAAGGTCGAACTGGCTGAAAGACTCTTGCCTCCGAATTCGATCTCGTTTGACCTGGAACTTTGTATCTTTTTACTATCCCATACGTCCCCTGTATTCTTTGCCAGTTTTTCTTCTGATGATGCAACCAGTATCTGATATCCTTCCTGATATTTTGCACCTGACGGAACAATCCAGCTGAATTCCGGGTTAAGGTCCAACACGGGTACACCGGCCGGTTCGCGGATAAACTCTGTCATCAGTCCGGTTGGGGCATTCTGACCATGTGTTATTCCGGCCTGTAATATGAAAAGGGCTAAATATATTGAACCATAAATTTTCATGATTAATCTGGTTTACTCATTGTTCCCGTTTAAGGAGAGATACTTCACAGAAGCCAAGATAAATATTATCGCCGGGAATATATTTATATTTTTAAAAAAACATTTTGCCTTTCTCAGAAAGTAATTTATTTGGATCGTCAACTATATGACATCTAAAAAATCACAGTGAACATACGAACCTAGTTATCCAGTGTCCAATTATTATCCGAATGTACCTGACAATATTAAGACCACAGGATCCGGACAGGATTCTCCTGCCAATGATGATGTTGCAGTGATACCTCTATTGAACGAACCGGATTACTATATGCATGAAGGTGGACATGGTCCACTGCTGTCAGATTATGAGGTTTTCATAAGGTTAATGAAAATGCACTTTTTTTGGTTCCCGCTGATCTCGATGACATTAGCTTGATTTGTCAACCAGTAAAATCATTTTGAATCTGTATAAACCTGCGCTATCTGCATGAAAAGCAGTACTAATCCATTTTAATAAACTTCGATTTGTAGATGTAGTTTTTCCCGGTTAGTGATATAACATATACACCGCCAGGCAGATCATTTATTCCGATTACCATTTCCCGGTTTGCACCATACACCGGAATCTCCTCTTGCCTGATGGTTTTCCCCGTAAGTGAGCAAATAGAAAGGATGTAATTATTTGCAGGGATACTGTTGTTTATTTGAAGGATAATATGATCAGTTGCAGGATTTGGGTAGACAAATATTTCTCCTGTTTCAGCCAGTGGAAGAGTACCTGTTGTGACAGACTCTGAAGGTCCTCCAGGTTCCTTGATTGAGCCATTTTCTGTAATATCATCGTCACCTCACAGGCCGTCAACGAAATCTAAAGTAATTTCATTTCCATTTATCTGTGCACCGGTCTGTCCGTCGTATGTAAATTCATACCAGTGTTTTGTAAGATCGTCTGGAGTTATACCATATTTATAATATTTCCCCATAGCAGGGGCATTATGTAAAATCAGAGTTACAGTAACCGCATCTCCCGGGGTGAGGTCATCTATAGAGAAGTCGAAAAATCCAAATGGAAATTCTGCATCTTCAGGAGTATCTGCCGGAGAAGGATTAGATGTGACGGTTACCTCCGAAAGATCAACTCCTTCAGGTACAATAAGTGTTACATAATTCTGTGCATCGTAGGTTAGAAATGAGGCCACATTAGCCTGTTCCCAGTCAGGAGTTCCATCTCCATTGCCATCAAAGCTGCTGTCATTGCCATTTGCCCCTTTTTCCCTGGTATCGCTGATCCCATCCATATCTTCTTCAAGGTTTGGACCATCCGGATTAACAGGCTCCAGTACCGCTCCGGCAGTAAGACATAGCAGGTCATAGTCAAGCCTGTTCCCATAATCCTTTATCAGCGGTTTAATGGTACTGGTTGTTCCGAAATTTAAACTGCCAAATAAAAGAGACGGTCTCTCACCGGCCCATCCATCATCATAGTCTGATCCTCCGGGATTGCTATGTTGTATTGTATTATTAAAGGCTACTTCAACAATGATAGTATCACCTACCTTTACAGATGTCGAAATATCATCATTACTGTTCAGTTCAACCACCATGTGACCAAGCATACTATTAAGGATTCCTGGTGTTCCAAGAATATCTTCAACATCTCCCCATTTAAGGTAATCGTTATACCACTCTCCTCCTAACCAGGATGTATCTGACATTTTGTTCAGAAAGAGCACTCCTCTGCTTAATGCGTCCCAATCATCGCCATCATATACACCCTGGACTGCAAGCGTTGCCTTTATATCTACTTCATCGCCAGTCTCAAGAGCCCCTGTGGATTGTACTACAACCACTTTTCTCATATATCCATATGCTGAACCAAATCCCCAGGTTGGAGAAGGCGGGTAACAAATCTGACCCGAGCCAAAGGGATTAGGGATACAGTATTGTGTAAAAGGGCCGTTTTGATTAGCTGCGCCGGCAAGGCACCATATCTGTTTGGTGTCAGGGTCAGTAATCACAGATCCAAAAGACGCCATAAAACCAATTGGCGGATTACTGCATCCCAGTGAGGTCAGGTCATAAATACCATGAAAGCCAGGGAAATTAAACAGCGGAAAATCACCGCATATAAGCAGTGGAGCAGTCGGGTAGCCCCACCATCTGTACCCGTGGCCATAAAATATACCGAATGGATGTTCAATCTCTCCAAGAGAATAATTCCCATATGGTCCGGGATCGGTAATCCCGGTCTGACTTTCAACTGCAGATGTAGCATAAACTGACACATAAGAATAATCAGGAACAGTAAGTCCCTGAGCACAAATAGAATTAATTTTCGACAACATACATGTTAGTGTAATGAGAATCAGCATTTTCAGTAATAATTTCTTCATTTGGACCTCCTTTATAGATGTAATTTGTAAATAGTTACAGAAAAGACCTTTTAATACTTGTTTCATGCTTAATAAATAGAATAACGTACTGTATCAGAGATTTTCAATCTCTAATACATCGCACAGCCAGACCTGCACTTTTCGGCATATTATGCTTTTGGAGAAAGCCATCACTGAAATCAAGATAGCACCATGCAGCTTGTGTATTCCAACCTGCTTTTTTTCACTCCTCCGCTGTTTTTGCCTGTGGAATAGTATCTCCGTTCCTGAAAGTGTTTACACTCAAATTTTCAGACATCCACACCTGGTTATTAATCTTTACGGATTTGTAATTTACTTTCTTCTGATTACTATTAGTGAAAGAACTCAACAGTGATATTGCAATCAGAATAAGTGTTATCGATGAAAACCAGCTTGTGCTCATTTTATTAAAGCATTTTAGTTTAATAGAATAAATTCATAAAAAACTGGTTGAAGCTAAGCCACTTCCCATGCCTTACGGCAATCCGGCATCAGGATCGTCGTCTTTTCACTTGCAGGATCAACGATTACAGTACCTTTCATACCACTTGCTTCAAAATCAAAGCGGTATCTTGTACCGTCCGACCGCAGCTGATATATCTTTTTATTTCCCCTGGTGACATCAGTGAGCTGAGCACTGAACTGAGTCTGGCAAAGAGATATTCCGGATATCAGGCCAAGAGTTAACAGAATGAGTTTCGGAAGATTATTTTTCATGGTCAGGATTATTAGTTACCGGATGAACAGGCTTATCTTATTATGTGCCTTGGAAAGAGCCTGGGAAGGATAGCTGACTTTATTCTGTCGGCTTATACATCTATCCCAAGAAATTTAAGATATTGGGCAAATATGATCAAGAGAGAATGAGCCAGCGGGGTGTTTCAGTTAGAATCGGCGAAAAAAAGCCATAAAACCGGTGAATTATTCGTAAAGATGATCTTTAATAGCTTTCAGTACCTTTTTCTTTAGATTAGGGGAGACCGGAATTTTTTTCCCGTCTTTCAGTTCAAGGTACCCACCGTCTCTTTTTACAAACCTGTCGACGAAGTTCAAATTAGCCATATGAGACTGGTGGACACGGATAATAGACGTTGTGGCAAGCATCCCCTCATATTCTTTGATGGTGCGGGATACCATTATCCGTTTGCCCTCTTTCAGCCAGAAAGTGGTGTAGTTGCTATCCGCTTCGGCACGGATGATATCGTTAACAGATACGATATTGAGATTCCCGGATGTCGGAAGGATTATTCGCTTCAGTGTTTTTTTGTCAAGAAGGTTCTCATTCAGGGTATGCAGCTTAAGCTGTTGCTCTTCGTGGTTGATAAGTTCTTTTGCCTTCTCTACTGAACTGCGGAGTTCACCAGGATCAAAAGGCTTTAAGATATAATCAAGAGCGCTTACTTTAATAGCATCAAGAGCATATTCCTGGTGGCCCGTTATAAAAATCACTTTAAAATTTACATGAGGTATTCTTTTCAGAAGATCAAATCCGTTACCATCGGGAAGTTCCACATCCAGGAATAGAAGTTCCGGGTCATATTGTAAAACTGCTTCATACGCAGCATCCACGTTACCCACAGAAGCAATTACTCTTATATCGGGAAAGAATTGGGTGAGCAGGTTATCAATTGCATTTCTAACGCCTGGTTCATCATCTACAATTATTACTTTCATATTCGGGTGATTTGGATGTGAAAGATTCTCAGGTATACATCTTCCTGTAAGGCAGCATCATTATAACCTTTGTCCCGCTTGCCTTCCCTTCATCATAAAGATCTACTATTTCATAACTGATACTTTTATTTCTTAATGTCCTTTTAAAGTGATCAAGCCGCTCAGAAGTAAGTTTAGTTGATAAAGATTGCTTTTTCATGCTTCCCCTGGCATTTGCTGCAGCCCTGGTTCTCCCTATGCCATTATCGGTTACTTCAAGCCGCATCAGTCCGTTATTCAGGATATATTCAATATTCAGGATACCTTTTTTGTTGCCCGGAAGAAGACCATGTTCAATTGAATTTTCCACGCATGGCTGTGTAAGCATGGGAGGAACGGCATAGTTTTCTTTATCTATTGATTCATCCAAGCGAATATTATATTCAAACCGGGTCTCGAATCTCAACTGCTGAACGTCAAGATATAGTCTTAATGTCTCAATCTCATTTTCCAGAGGTATATATTCTTCTCCTGAATTCTCCAGAATATTGCGCATCAATGTTGCTATTTTGGTAAGGAAAGTATTTGCCTTTTGAGTTTTGCCGGCAAGGATAAAGTCCTGGACAGCGCAAAGTGAATTAAATATGAAATGAGGATTCATCTGTGTCCTTAACAATCTTTGCTCAAGGTCCATCTGGGCATATCTGGCGCGCAGCTTATTATGACGAATATATAGCAATGAGATAAGTGCTACCAGGAACAGCAGAATAATTAACCCATCGAGGTACTGTTTTTGTTGTTTTATCTTGTTGTCTCTGATCAGTCTTTCTTCCAGCTGTGCAAACTCAGCGGCTCTCTGTTTTTTATCATATTCATACTGGATCTCAAGTCGTGTGACCCTGCTGAGAGCCTCATCATTACTTATGCTGTCACGAAGCTGGTAGTGTTCTTTTAAATAACTGTATGCCAAATCGTTACGATTCAGTTTGTTATAAATGTCGCTAATCAGCTCAGCAGATTCAGCGATGATCAATGGTAATTTTTGCTCTTTACCTGTTCCATATGCTTTTAGTGTATTATGCAAAGCCAGGTTATATTGTCCTTTTAACAAATTGAGTCTGCCGAGAGTAATGTAATAATTTACAAGCGACGGGTCCTCAATCTGTTTTGCAAGGTCCACAGCCTGAGTTATATAATAATATGCTGAATCTGCTTCCCGGCAAAGCAAAAATGTTGAGGCGAGGTTATGATAGACTTCAGCGATACCGGATGTATAATTCATTTTCTTGTTTAACCTAAGGCTCTTTCGCAGAAAGAATAATGAACTGTCATATTCAGTTTTGGAGTTATAGATCTGTGCTACTGTGTTATATGTCTTACTTACTTCCCACAGGTTACCTGCATTTTCAGAAAGAGGGATTTTCTTAAAGCAGAATTCAAGAGCTTTATCCCAGTTTTTCTGGTAGTAATACATAAGTCCAATGCTTCCGTAAGCAATTGCAATACCGGTTGAATCGCCTTTATATTCCCATAGCTTAAGGGCTTCAAAATAGGTATCGATCGCCTGGCTGAAGAGAGCCATGTCTTTATAAATATTTCCGAGGCTGTTCACTGCGTCGGCAAGGGGTAAGGTGTCCCTTATTGAGCGTGCTGTCTCAATAGCTTGTTGTATGAGAACACGGGCTTTTTCAAAATCTTTCTGTTGTTTTGCCAGATATGAAAGAGCATTGTAAGTATTTATCATTCCGTGTTTGTCCCCGGCCTGTTCGAAAAAGTTTAGGCTGAGGTTACCATATCTTTCAGATTCAGCCAGATCACCTTTAAAGCTAAACATAGGTCAGCCCATAGCATGCCCTTGCTTTGCCCCGTGTGTCATTCAGGTCGTTGTAAATATTATATGCCTGCATGTTGTAATAGAAGGCGCTGTCGTTAATATTGTATTTAGCCAGGTAGGCGGTGCCCAAAGCAAATGAAGCATCCGCCATTCCTTTCCGGTATTGAATTTTACCTGACTCAGAAAGTGCCTTGTGTGACAGTTCAATTGACATATCGGGATTCTTCCTCGCATTTAGTGTTGCGGACCTGGTAAGGTAGTTGACTGAAGCTGTATCTGTGATCTGGCCGCAGACCGATGAGTATTTGAAAGATCCGGATAAGGTGAGAATAAAAATAATAATTGTACAGACGGGGTTCGACATTATCCCATGTATCATTTTTCAACTCTGAACAGACCTAAAGTTAGAAAAAAACAGGTAAAATCTGATTATTTTCAGAGAATTCTATCTCCTGTGAAACCAGGGGATAAATGGACTGGTCTTTGCTATATATTCTTTGTATCCGGGTTTTGTTTTCTCCAGGCTTTTTTCGAGCAGCGCCACGCCGGAAACCTTAATTATAAGCGCAGTCATCAGAATGGAGCCAAGAACCGGCAGGTAGCTTCCTGCAGACAGGCATATTAAGCCATGTCCCCACCATACAGCTGAGTCTCCGAAATAATTAGGATGACGTGTATAGCGCCAGAATCCTTTATCCAGCACTTTACCCTTATTTGAGGGATCAGACCTGAATACCGCCAGCTGGTAATCTCCTCCCGCTTCGAAGGATAAGCCAATTATCCATAATAAAATGCCGGTGAAATCAAGAATTCCCAGCTGTTTATTACCAGTGTATATCATTGCTCCCAGCAGAGGTGCTGAAATAAGCCACATGAGGATCCCCTGGAGCATGAAAGTCTGAAAGAAGCTTAACCACCAGTATCTGCTCTCACCGTATTTCTTCCGGAATTCACGGTAACGGAAATCTTCACCTTTTCCAATATTCCTCCAGGCAAGATAAACTGACAGGCGAAGCCCCCATATTCCAACCATGATCAGCAGGATAATTTTTCGCGGATCAGCACCTTCAGTCCTGATGAAGTAGAATACCGCCGTAAGGGCAAATCCGAAACCCCAGAACAGGTCAACAATGCTGACATTTTTGATCAGGGAACTTACTATCCACAGGGCAGTCATCAATATCATAATAACCAGTAAGGCCTGAATATAGATCTGAAAAAAACTCATAATGCTTGAATTACTCCAAAAGAAAAGCAATGGCAGCGGCACCTATTCCGGCATTGGCCCCGATAACAGGTGAGATATTGACAACAGAAACAGGGTCTTTCCCGGTAAGACTTTGCATCCTGTCGGTATACCATTGTGCCGCAGCATCATTATTTGCATGAAGTACAATATAGTTCCAGATATTCTTTTCGTTGCTTAGTTTCCTGACATATCCCATCACCTTCTCCATATTTGCCTGCTGGTTGAATGATTTATCGAAGACAACGGCTCTCCCCGATTCGTTGATCGACACGATAGGATTAATATTGAACAGGCGTGCTATAAGTCCTTTGGTGGCAGAGACACGTCCGCCGCGTATCAGATATTTAATATCCTTGACACTGACAAAAATACGGACATCCCCGGTCCATTTTTCAACCATATTAACTAGCTGGTCGTGGGAATAGCCTTCCTCTATTGCCATTGCGGCTCTTAAGACCAGCAGCCCGAGTGCCCCGGACAGGTTTCTCGAGTTTATGACTGAAATAGGCTTGTTAAATTCCTGGCTTATTGCCCGGGCGGCTTTCTGGCTGCTGCTAAATGTTCCGCTAAGCATATCACTAAGGTGTATAGCGACGACAGAATCGTAATGTGATGCAAGATGTGAATAAAGGTTCGTGAAAGTCTTCTCGTTTACCTGGGATGATTTCGGAGAATCACTTGTTTCGTCCAAAAGTTTGTAGAACTGTGCAGGCTGTATTGTAACCTTATCAAGGTAATGATTGTCTCCGAAGCTGATGTTTACCGGGAGCATGTTAATCTGGTACTTATCAATAATATCCTGGTCAATATCGCATGTTGAATCAGTTACAATGGCAATATTCCATTTCCTGTTATAGACAATATCGCTTTGTCTTACCATGTCATCTGCTTTCTGGAAGGCAAGAGTGCCTGTCTGCCTTAATTCATTGAAAAGTTCGGCCGGTTTATCAGTATGCACATGCAGTCTTCTCATCCTGTCAGACCCGGCAATGACAATGGAATTACCGTATCTTTCCAGTATTGATGAGAGGGTTGTATTATCTATATTACTGTTCTTAATAAGGGCTTCTGTGCAGTATCTGAATTCGGGATTTTCCGGGATCATCTCTTCAATCTTCTCAAAAAGACCCGTCTCAGCTCTGACCTGTATCAGTTCCTTAAGATTCCGTCGTGTAATAAAATCTATGATCCCTTCTACAAAAAGGACAAAGCCTCTTGCCCCCGCATCAACGACATTGGCTTTTGCAAGAATAGCAAGTTTCGATTTGGTTTCAATTAGAGATTTGTTCAGGACACCCAGGGAACTGATGAACATCTGGTTGAAGTCAGTCATCCTGAACCTGTTGTCATAAACATAGTTGGCCCAGTCCTTAATAACTGTAAGCATGGTTCCCTCAACAGGGTTGGCAACAGCTTCATATATATAACGAACAGAATTCTTTATACTTTCAGCAAACTGGCTCAGAGTAACGGTCTTATGATCGCCGGTCTCAAGGCTCATCCCATAAAGGAACTGCGCGAAGATTATACCTGAATTTCCGCGTGCATTAA
>CAYQBZ010000038.1:2924-13648 GCA_964415855.1 uncultured Rikenellaceae bacterium | reverse complement strand
ATCAGTGAAATGACCGAAAGTGAATTATCAGGTTATTCTCTGCTTAAGATTCCAGATTCAGCGGGTGACAAGCCGGACACAGTATATATTACACTAATGTCGGGATTACTTGTCTGCAGTAATTCAGGAGAACTGATAAAGCATACAAGTGAACAGGTTTCCCTTGAGAATGATGTCAGGTCACTACCGGGTTTTTCAAGGGTTTTGCTTGCATCAGGGAAGAATGAAGATAAAGTTTTCGTAGTGTTTCACAACACCGTAAATCTTTTAAAATCGATTCTCGGGAAAGATTCAGGGGACCTGGTTTCCAGAATTTCAAACCTGGCCGGTACAGCAGAAGGGGATATTTATATAAATGAAGGAGGAGTTGTTCTGAGCGGTTATACTGAAAGTGTTGACTCTTCCGACCGTCTTTACAGGTATAAGTTTCTTACCCCGAGACCATTAGATACCTATAAAATACTTCCGTCATCGACTGTTCTTTTTGAGACTCTGATCATTGACACTGAGAACAGCAACATCCAATCCGGTGACAATGTATCGAATCATTCGGCAGATCTTGCTGCTAATATCAGGGGATATATCGGTGATGAGATAACAAGGGCACAGATGGATATCAGTGAAAGCCCATTTGCTGAAAATACATTATTGATATACGAGCTGAATAACCGTGTCCAGGCTGAACGAATTTTCCTGGAAGAGCCGGATCCAGGGAGGGAGATTCTTTATTTCAAACCTGACGACCAGGTGAGTATCCCGGTTTATAAGACAGGTTTAAATGGCCTTGCGTCAATACTTATGCCGGGATTTGCACCCGGGTTCAGGGAATTATACTATGCTTTTTACGATAATTATATGATTGCCGGAAATTCCTTTGCCACTATCTCAAGGATTTTATATGACAATCTGTTAAACAGGACTCTTGCCAATGATCTTTCATATCGAGATTTTGAGAGTACTTTGCCAAGCCGGGCGGGATACCTTTTTTACTGTGTTCCTTCCAGGATAACTGATTACCTGGATCAGTTCCTTAACAGCGACATAATAAAGGCTCTTGTCGCCAATAAGGTCTCTCTGAATAAGATCCAGGCAGCAGGGTATCAGTTCGCATCAAGTAATGACATGATATACAATAGTGTATCTTTCAGATTCAAAGAAGAGGTCAGGAAAGAATCGGCTACGGAGTGGGAGACTTTACTCGATACAACTGCCTGCATAAAACCTTTCTTTTTTACTAACCATAATACCGGCGCAAGGGAGATATTTATCCAGGATCTGAAAAACAATACATACCTGATAAATTCTGCAGGCAGAGTATTATGGAAAGTTCCTCTCAGGGAAAGGATTACAAGCTCGGTATTTATGATTGACTATTATCGTAACGGGAAATACCAGTTACTCTTCTCCGGAAGGAATTATATCCATATCCTCGACAGGAATGGTAATTATGTAGAGAGATACCCGGTAAAACTCAGATCGCCCGCGACAAACTCGCTCGCCCTGTTTGACTATGACAACAACCTTAATTACAGGCTGTTCATTGCCGGGGAAGATAAGATGATCTATTCATACGACAAGACGGGAAATGTTGTTAAAGGATGGAAACTATTCAGAACTGCAGATATCGTGAAATCAGAAATATCTTACTTCAGGGTCTCAGGTAAAGATTATATTGTCGCATCCGATGAGAACTCAGTATATTTTCTTGACCGGACAGGGAACAGGAGAGTCACATTGAAAGAGCCTGTTTCAAGAGCAGAAGGATCGACCATGAGACTGATTTCAGGATCAGATCCCTCAGTTGTATGTACATCGCAGGACGGCACGGTGCAACATATCTATTTCGATGGAAGGGTAAGTAAATTAAGCCTGAGAGTATTCTCAAATGACCACTCATTCGATATTTTTGACGTAGATGGGGATGGTTTTGGTGAATATATTTTTATTGATAAAGGTATTCTGTATCTTTATGACCATAACAGGTCGGAGATCTTCACCAGGGATTTTGGATCGACAGATCTTGGTGGCCCGATAAATTTTATTTTTTCATCTTCTGACAGGAAAATAGGAGTATTTGACATAAATAAGAACCTGATATATCTTATTAACAAAAACGGAGATACAATGGATGGATTCCCTCTGAGGGGAGCCTCAATGTTTTCAATCGGGAAACTATCGGATCAGAGCATCTGGCATCTTATCGTGGGAGGAACCGATAACTTCCTTTATAATTACAGGATCAATACGGAAATAAAATAGATATAGTTATGATTAGGAAACCGGTAAATATAATTTTCATGGTATTGGTTGTCCTGGTCGCGGGTTGTGTCAAGGAGACTTATGATATGAATAGGCTCTCCAAAAAGATTCATCTGTCACCTGTTGTTGCTTTGTCTGCAATAAAAGGTGATGTATCGCTGAGTGACGCCGTGACACCAGGAGATACTGTAGTGTTTGATGAGACAAATTTTGTTAAGGTAATATTCAGGGAGGATTCCTTACTGGATCTTAAGATGGCTGACTTTTATGACCTTAATGATATGGTGTCATTCAACCAGTCATATACGGTGGGAGAGCTGAATATTGACCCGTTTTATGAGACCTTGACTTTTACACTGAACCAGATCAGCTCATTTTTTACTGCTCCGCTGAGGGCTCAGTTTGTGGCACTGGATAATACTACCAATAATTTTCCTGCCTTCCCCTCTACCGACCTAGGGGAGAGTACGTTTCCCACGCTTACAGGTTTTGAAAATGCTGTTTTCGCATCGGGAAGCATCGAAATTTCATTATTAAATAATCTGACTGCACCACTTAATGGAGTTAATATACAGCTTTATAACACTTCCGGACATACTCCGGTGGGCAATCCTGCAACCATAACACTTATTCAACCAGGAGAAATGGGGCTGACATCCGTCGATCTTACTGATGAAACCCTTACAAATTCAATTACAGCGGAAATTGTTTTAACAGGTAGCCCGGGCACGACAAGTCCTGTCTATATTGATCTTGACGGTAGTAATATTGTTGCTGGCATTCATGGGAAAGACCTGAAAGTTAAATCAGGTAGGGTTATATTGCCTCTTCAGTATATTGAGTCATTGGATCATAAGGATACTATAACAGTTGATCCGGGGACCGACATTGAGATAGATGAATTTAAGATTAACACCGGGACACTTTCATATCATATCAGTTCAACAAGTCCTGCACAGGCCTCTGTTAATATAACGCTCCCCACAGCGCTTAAATCAGGAGTGTCTGTAAATGAGTCGGTTAACGTCGGTCCTTATGCCAATCTGGATGGCTCTATCCTGATGGATAATACAATGATTGACCTTGGAACTGATCCTACCTTACCATATAACAGGGTTCCCATGGAATATAGCATTGAAATCAGTTCGGGAAACACAATTGTTGATTTTGACTCGCAGGATGAGATAAGTCTTGATTTTGAGATGCTCGATCCTGATTTTGATTATGTGAAAGGCTATTTTGGCCAGCAGGTCGAGGCAATAGATCCGGATTCAATAGACCTGGAATTGGAAGATGTACTGAGCAAGATTTCCGGCGACTTCCTTGTATCCAGTCCTTCAATTAAACTAAACTATTCAAACTCTTTCGCCATCCCTATGGAGATCAGCCTGGATGCAAGGGGTACCAGGGAGAATGAAACCGTCGACCTGGGTCTTGCCCCTGTTATTCTTTATTACCCTGAGGCACCGGGGACAAGAGATATAAGTGCCAGCTTTGTAATAGACAAGAATAATTCCAGCCTGCCTGAACTTATCTCAATGCCCCCGGGAAAGATACGTTTTTCAGGATCAGCAAAGATGAATCCTGAGGGGAATTCAGGACTCAGGGACAATTATGTGTTTGGCGACAGCCGCTTTATCGGTTCGCTGGAGATTGAAGTACCCATGGAATTCAGGATGAACAACTTACAGTTTACCGATACGGTGGATAATTTCCTGCAGGATGATAATGGCAGTGATGATAACTCTGTCAAACCCGAGGATTTTGAGTTACTGAGGATCGACCTGAAAGTAAAGAATGGCTTTCCATTGGGAGTGTCCCTTAAAATTAGCCTGTATGATTCGCTTACTCAGGTAATTAGGAGTACTGTCGAAGCCACTGATCTTATAAGCCCTGCCATAGTGGATAGTAATGGTAAAGTAACTGAAGCAAGGGAAACAGAAACCAGTATAGAATTCACCAAAGAGTTTTTCTCCTCAGTCGACGATGCTGATAAGATCATTTTCCAGTTTACACTTAACACAACAGATAACGGATCGCGTGATGTTAAGATATATTCAGACTACAGGATCGATTTCCATGCTGCCCTGGTATTAAAACCTGATATGAATTTTAATTTAAAGTGAACCTCCTTAATATGATAATATGATCAGAAAGGCCATATATTTATCTGCAATTATCCTGGGGATCTTCCTGTCCGATGCTGAAGGACAGAACAGCCAGACTTCATACTACATGAATATCCCTCAGAACCATCTTCTTAATCCTGCTTTAAGACCTTCGAACTCTTTATATATCGGAATACCCGTGCTCACAGGGATCAACATTAATGTTAATAATAATTTTGTTAACTTTTCAGACGTGTTAATAAAAGGACAAGCATCTGATTCAATAATATCATTTCTTCACCCTGATTATAATATTGATAATTTTCTGGATAAGATTAAGGTAAAGAACTCACTGGAACCTGAGATCACTGTTCAATTATTCGGACTTGGATTTGCTGTTGGTGAAGACAGTTATGTCTTCCTTGATATAAATGACCGTGTGGATGGTAATGTTGTTATCCCGGGCGACCTGTTTGCACTGGGCTTCAGGGGGAATGAAGAGTTTGTAGGAAGCCAGATCGACCTTTCCTCTTTAAGAGCGGATATGAAGTATTACCGGGAGATAGGGATAGGTATGTCAAGACAAATCACCGGCAAACTGCGTATCGGAGCCAAAGTAAAACTTCTTCAGGGTATTGCATCGGTCTTTGTCGATAACAGATCGCTTGCGATCAGCGTTAATGAAGATTATTCCCATACTATTGATGCTGACCTTACAATGAATATCAGTGCTCCTGTAAAGGTTATTATGGATGCAGATAATAATATTGACAGTCTTGATTTCGACGATAGCAGGTTTGACACAGGAAAAGGGATCTTCAGGTTCTTATCGGGGAAAGGTAATACAGGTCTTGGACTGGATATAGGTGCAACATATGATATAACTGAAAAAATACAGGTTTCGGCTGCAGTAACAGATTTAGGTTATATCAGATGGAAGAAGGATATTACAAACCTGCAGGCTGCCAGCCAGTTTGAATTCAGCGGATTAAATATGCTGGACGTTATTAACGGAACAAAAACATTCGATGAAGTAGGCGAGGAGATGCTGGATTCACTAAAGAATTCATTTGAAATATCCGATTTTAATGACCCATTTACCACCTGGCTACCTGTTGGCATTACCTTTGGCGGAAGCTATAATCTTACACAGAACATCTCATTGGGCCTGTTATCATATAGCCGTATTCATGGTAACCAAATACATGAGGATCTGACTTTATCGGCTAATGCAAATATTGGAAATGCCTTTTCTGCCAGTCTTTCCTATACAGCTGCAAATCACCGGTTTGATAATCTTGGCGCTGGTCTGGCTTTCAGGGCAGGTGTAGTACAGTTTTACTTTATGGCAGACAGGATACCGTTTGGATGGAATAAAATTGTCTCTGACGAAAATACAGTTTCACTTCCTGCCAACTGGAATACCTTGAATCTGCGCTTTGGAATGAACCTTACCTTCGGGAACAGGGTGAAAAAGAAAAATGACAACCCGATGGTTATTGTTGAATAATAATATTAGCAATGGTATTAATCCGTTATATTTTGATCGGACTGATTATTTATCTTATAATCAGACCATTCTTCAGGCATAATGAAGATGATAGCCGTCTGTCACACGGACCTGATCCACCTGAAGGTAATAATTTTGAAAAGAAAGGTGTATCAAAAGAGATCGGGGAATATGTTGAATACGAGGAAGTTGACGAATGACCTGACCGGATTATTTTGCTACTGGCCGGAGCTTCTTGGCAAGAGAGTTTGCGAAAACAAAATCGTTAAGCTTTTCACAATCGGAGTTAAGAATTTCATGTTTATTGCCTTCCCAGCATTTCTCACCTTCGCTGATAAAAATTATCTTTTCACCGATCTCCATTACGGAGTTCATATCGTGAGTATTTACGATTGTTGTCATTGAATATTCTTCTGTAAGTTCCTTGATAAGGGCATCGATGAGGATGGCAGTCAGAGGATCGAGCCCTGAATTTGGCTCATCGCAGAAGAGGTACTTGGGATTAAGAGATATTGCCCTGGCTATGGCAACCCTTTTTTTCATCCCCCCGGAAAGTTCCGAAGGGAACAGATTATTGGCATTTATAATGTCAACTCTCTTAAGGCAGAAATTCACTCTTTCCGTTTTTTCTTCAAGACTCTTATCTGTGAACATATCAAGGGGGAAGCGGACATTCTGCTCAACAGTCAGTGAATCGAACAGGGCACTGCCCTGAAAAAGCATTCCGATCTCACTGCGTATTTCTTTTCTGTCCTTAAAATCAAGCTTATTGAACAGTGTATTCTCATACCAGACCTCTCCGCTGTCAATTTCATGCAAACCAACTATTGATTTCAGGAGTACTGTTTTTCCTGAACCGCTTCTTCCAATTATCAGGTTGGTGATGCCCGGTTTGAAAGTCACATTTATTTCTCTGAGGACATTGATCCCGTTGAATGATTTATTAAGGTCCACCACTTTTATCATGACAACAGGAGTTGCGTGAGTATCACGTTGAACAACAATATCAGCACACTGCTGAAGACTACAGCCTTTGTGCTGGCTCTTCCTACTTCAAGGGCTCCTCCTTCCACGTTATAACCCTGGAATGATGACACACTGGTAATAATAAACGCAAAGACCACTGTCTTGATCAGGGAATACGTGATATAATATGGGATAAATGCATACTGGATACCGTAGATGAAATTCTCAGAAGTAATTACTCCCGATAGGGTGCCGGCAATCCACCCGCCTAAAATACCGACTATTATGCTTATTAATGTGAGGATCGGATTAAAGATGAGGGTTGCAATAATTTTAGGAAGGATAAGGTAAGAAGCAGAATTAACACCCATCATCTCGAGGGCGTCAATCTGTTCTGTAACCCTCATGGTACCTATTTCAGAAGCAATATTTGATCCGACTTTCCCGGCCAGAATAAGTGCGGCTATTGTAGAAGAGAACTCAAGTATCATGGAGTCGCGGCATCCAAGGCCGATAAGATAAGTAGGGTAGATGGGATTCTCTGTGTTATACGCTGTTTGCAAAGTAATGACAGCTCCCATAAAGAACGATATTATGGTAATGATACCAATTGAATTGAGACCGAGAAAGACAAATTCCCTCATGGTCTGCTTGTAATAGACAACCGGTTTTTCAGGCTTGGAAAAGACCTTTTTAAGAAGCAGAAAGTAGAGTCCGAGCTGAGTGAAAAATCTGATCATTATTTTTTGTTAACAAGTTTCAAAAATACAAATATTTACTCTATTTGCGTAATTAAGCTTTTTTAAACCTGAGTGCATAATTAATTATATTTGCTTATATTGTTACTGATAAAATATTCTTGTATGGATAACAGGTATGTAATAATAATGGCAGGCGGCATAGGCAGCCGTTTCTGGCCATTGAGCAGGGTTAATAAGCCAAAGCAGTTTCTTGATATTCTCGGTCAGGGCGAAACTCTTATACAGCAGACATTCAGAAGGGTTAAAGAGATATGTCCGGAAAAGAACATATTTGTTGTAACGAATTCTGATCACAGTAAACATGTGATAGATCAGCTGGAAATTGATGCATCACACGTACTGGGTGAGCCGTTCCGGCGTAATACCGCCCCCTGTATTGCCTATGGCACATTCAGGATATTGAAGGAAAATCCGGATGCAGTTATTGCAGTCACCCCTGCTGACCATATTATAATCAAGGAGGAGAAGTTCAGTGAAGTGATGGAAACCTGTTATGATTTTGCAGATGGGAACGATGCTCTTGTGACGATCGGGATAAAACCAGACAGGCCTGAGACTGGTTATGGCTATATACAGGCCGATCAGAAAAAGCCCGTGAAAGGTTACGATAACTTGCTAAAGGTAAAGACATTCACAGAAAAACCTGATCTTGACCTGGCAAAGGTATTTATTGAAAGTGGTGATTTTTATTGGAATTCCGGGATTTTTATCTGGAGTATGAAATCGATACTTGCCGCATTTGATAAATATCTTCCGGACGCCTATTCAGCATTTGATGAAGGGAAAGATATTTTCGGGACGAAGCAGGAAAAGAGTTTAGTGAGCAAGATATACACTGAGTGCAGGAGTATCTCTATAGATTATGGTATTATGGAAAAGGCGGAGAATGTGTATGTTATGTGTACGGATATAGGATGGTCGGACCTTGGAACCTGGAGTTCGCTTTTTGATCATTCGAAGGTTGACAAATACGGGAACTTAGTTGTGCGAGGTGATCTATTCTCCTATAAGAATAAGGGTACTATCTTTAATATCTCACCTGGGAAAGTAGCTGTCGTACAGGGTCTGGAAGGCTATATTGTTATTGACTCAGACGATGTTCTTCTGGTTGTAAAGAAGGAAGAAGAACAGAATATTAAACATTACCTTGATGATGTCAAGAAATCAACAAAAGGGAAATACCTGTAGGGATACGGATTAATAAATAACAGAAGGGACCTTGCATGCAAGATCCCTTCTGTTATTATAATAAATATCGTTATGGTCCTGCTAATATTCCCACAGGTCGTGTTCGAAGTTAAAAAGTTCGGTCTTGATACGTTCCGCCTCAAACAGAGTGTATTTTCCTACCTCGTAATCACCGATACGCCTGTCGTTATAGACATTTGATTCTCCGGAAATAACACTGCCGAATCTGCGTTGCATGAAGAGATCGTCGAATGATATCCTCTGGGCATCATTATTGGTAATGAATACTTCTTTTTTTGCCAGTGCGTCGCGTACTTCGTCGTATTTGATCCAGAATAACGGAAGGTTAAGGTTTCTTCCCATTTCAGGATCATACGCCATGTAACGAGGCTGAATAGCAATTATCCTGACATCGAGTTTCCCAAGCTTTTTATCAAAGTACCACTCTTCATAGAGTAACAATTGTTTAACTTCTTCCGGCTTGGAATCCTGCGTTATGGTATCCTGTCTTGTTGTACCTGCTGCATCAATCTGGACGGTCTGGATAGTGGTTACTGCACCCATTTTCCCCTCTATATCGTCATAAGTTGTGGCTACGTCAGTATTAAGGGGATCATATGCAGTCAGTCTGCCTGCTTTGATCTCATCAAGTATGATACCCATAAAATTCTGTCTTCCATCCATGGTTGGTATAGTGGGATAGTAGAGAGGCTGGTTCATTTTCTCCCTGAGATCGATAAGCCTGAAGTATCTCCTTGACCATATGACATCTGCTTCTCGGAGGTATGGAAAATCTATCTTTCTTGCATCCGGAATTGATTTCTGGTAAATATCACCGAAACTCTGGGCATCGATAATACCTGAAAGTGCCAGTGCAAAAAATCCAAAAAGTATCTTTTTATTCATGATTCAGTATTTATAATAATCCTAGTCAATTGTTAAAACAACAGATGATAGATTTTTTGTTATTTTATCAGGGCCAACAGCTGTTATATTTTTAATTATCAGAGTTTTACCCCTGGTCATCCTGGTAATAAGAGCTTTCTGGGCCGGAGTAAGATTGCTGCTAGTGCTTGATTCGACATAATCGCTTCCCCTGTCGGAGAACAGGATAGTAAATCCGGTAACCACATAGGTAAGGTCAAAGTCGAAATCAGGCATAGTTGCAAACACACCCTCCTGTGCTGCGGCTGTTGCTCTAGGTATAGAGCCTGTGTTAAGTCCTCCAAAAATTGCTACAGGAGTTGGCAGAGGTTTCACCCTGAATTCATAGGGAGCAAAGGTCATAGGTTTGCCGTTCATATCAGCTGTTACGATTACCTGCACATTTTTCCCAACAGCATCGGGAGTAACGGCATAGCTACCCCTGAAGACTTCACCTTTAGGGTTCCTGATCTTTTCTCTTGTAGTTGTTCCGTTTAAAACCCTAATCTGAATTTTATCGGGGCTTACGTTGGGAACAGATACGTCAATTGGATTCGCGATACCGGCATACATCACGTTCATGGCTGTAGGAGACACAATAACATTCGGTTCCCCTACTGTATATGAAGCATCAAAGGAGTAGTTGGCTGTTGTCCCGTCAGGAGCAACAAGCGCTATTATACCACCCCATTTTTTTGTTCCTGTTGAAGATGCTTTTACTCTGTATATACCTTTACCTGTTTCGTCGAGTGGAAGTACATTATCTCCAACTGTAATAACCGGAGCCTGTGTGGTATCTGTTGCAGATATGAAGACCTGGGCCTCATATTCACTTCCCAGGGTAATGTAATTTGAATTTGGTATGACAATAGGAGTAAGCTTATTGAACTTGAAAGATGAGGCGTCGATCTGTGAAAAAAGGAAATTTATAACCTCAGTTTCAGCATTCCTTACATCAACCTGTCTTTTCGACAGCATCGTTATAACAAAAACCAGAGGAAGAGCCTG
>CAYQBZ010000038.1:0-2914 GCA_964415855.1 uncultured Rikenellaceae bacterium | reverse complement strand
TATAATTTGGCCATTTCTCCAGTTCCTGTGTTCTCCGGTCTCTTTTATCATCGGTATTAAGACTTTTGGTCAATGCTTCTTCAATTGTAGGATTTTGGCCTTCAAGTATCTCACTGATAAGAAAATCGCGGTAGTCATTGATCATGGTCCTCAGGTAAAAAGCTTTCTGATCATCATTTGATCCGATAAGGATTTGTGAGGGAACATTGTTTTCGTCAATTTTCTCAACAGCATCAATGAATACCTCATTCCCAACAACCGCTTCCGTATCGTCGCCTTCTGCAGTTTTAATGATCTCTATCTTAAGTCCCTGCAGGTAGTTGAATAGTTCATCAGCCCGTTGTCTTACCTGGAGGGCCTTTGTTCTGAAAGGTCCGGTCTTTTCAGGAAATTGTGCATATGAAGCTTCAAACTCATCGTATATGAGGTTATTTTTTGCTGCATAATTCTTCAGTGTAAGAGTAAGGCTATTATCGATATTCTTAAATGCTTCAACGGCGTCTTTTGATACATTAAGTGCAAGCATGGCGGTAAGCACCAGGTACATCATACCGATCATCTTTTGCCGCGGAGATAGCTTTTCGTGAGCCATGTTGTTGGGTTTTAGTTTGTTTAAAAAGCTACTTTATTTAACATTCATAGCAGCAAGCATATTTCCATATACATTATTCAATGCCGACAGGCTATCATTGAGTTTGGTTATCTGTTCGCGATATTTTTTGGTATCATCTGCTGATTCTGTAAGGTCCTTCACCATTCCCTGGATTCCTTTGTAGAGCGATTCAGATTCCCTGATATGCTCATCTGCTCCTTTTTTCTGAAGTTCATAGACGGCATTCAGGGCGGAGAGATTTTTATTCAGCGACTCCAGCTGCTCCTGATATGATTTCCCTCCAACTTCAATAACTGAAAATGAATCAGCCATATTACGATATGTAGAACCTGTTTCATTTATTGCTTTTGCTGTTTCGCGGTATGAATCGGTAAGTTTGCCAAGTGAGTCGTTAGCAGTGTTTATTGACTCCATGTATTTCTGCGAAGCGGCAGAAATATCGCCCATCGCATTCATATTTGCCGTAGAATCGCTGAGTTTCTTCATCCCGACGCCAAGTTTCTGAAAGAGGTCAGGTGATATCTCTGCTTTTTCGAGCATCTCGTCAAATTTTGCCAGAGCAACGGCACCGGCTCCACCACCGTAGCCACCGCCACCGCCGCCGCCGCCTGAGACAGCGCCATGGGCTCTTCCTCCTCCATGGGCAGCTAGTTCCGGTGATTCTTCATCCGGGATACCGGCCAGCTCGGGATAGACCAGAGACCAGTCAATCTCTTCATGTAACGGTTCAAAGGCCGAAAAGAAGAAAATAATAGCTTCGGTAAGAAGACCAATGGTTAACATGGTTCCTGCCAGTGGCCAGTGCTGTATTTTAAACAACGCACCGATAATAACGACGGAAGCTCCTAAACCGTAGAGTTTAGCGATGAAATTCTTCCACCCGCTGCTTTGTACTAATTCTGCTAGGCTCATATATCAGATATTTTAGGGTTATTTCAATTAATTAATTTACGCCAATATATGCTCTTACATTACGGAATCCAACATATGGTTTTGTTGAATCCTGATATTCATAATCTCTGGAACTTGTCTGAAGGAAGTAAGCAATATCCTTCCAGGAACCTCCGCGTATCACTTTCCTTTTCATAATAGGAGGATCCTGTGGAGTTGCATTATATTGATAGTCTGGCTGCAGATCGTGCTGAAAGATATAGGCTGACGGATGGTATGCACCACGGGTCCATTCAGCAACATTCCCGGACATATCATACAACCCGTACTCATTGGGCTCATAGGAACCCACTTTCCCAGTATATACGTTACCGTCGTCGATATAATTACCGCGTAATGGTTTGAAATTAGCCAGGAAACATCCTTTGTAGTTACGTGTATATGGTCCGCCCCACGGGTACATTGAGAGATCCAGGCCGCCTCTTGCTGCATATTCCCATTGAGATTCAAGGGGAAGTTCATATGCCTGTACATCAGCTATACCCTGCTTCCTAAGAGCAGTATTCATATAATCAGTTCTCCAGTTGCTGAAAGCAGTTGCCTGCACCCATGATACACCCACAACAGGGTAATCATCAAAGGAGGGATGCCAGAAATACAGATCAGCCTGAGGATCGTTGAAGGAATAGGTAAAATCCCTTATCCAGCATAATGTATCAGGGTAAATATTAATTATGTTGTGTTTGATGAAGGATGAGCGGTCCGTAACATCGGTACGAGTGCCGTCAAGGTTTGTAACCTGTCCCTCATACTGGCCGGAATTATTGGCATAATCATATTTATAGGTCGCCTTGGCAGCCTGCTGGTAATCAACCCACCAGTAGGAGTAATTGAGCTTCCTTACATCGATCTGTTTTTTGCCGTTAAATCTTTCATTGGGAGGGTAGTACATCTCTTCCAGAGTTTCCTTGGTTATTTCCTCCGTAGGATCGATCTTTTCTTCCCAGTTGATTACATTAGGGTCAATTACATTACCGTCTTCGTCCACCATGAAATAATCCCTGTCAGGAACACCTGCATCGCCTAATTTTGTTCTGAGTATCGAGTCGCGTACGTAATATACGAATTGGCGATACTTATTATTGGTAATCTCTGTCTGATCCATCCAGAAAGCATCAACGGTAACTGATTTTGATATGCTGTTCATTGCAAAAACTGCATCCTCATCGCTTGGCCCCATCATATAATTGCCGGCAGGAATAAATGCCATCTCAAAGGGTTCGGGCTCAAAGAATTTTTTTCTTCCGGGAACACCGGTAAGTTCCCCGTTGTTTTTTGAAGAGCCACAACCAGTTAGCAAGATTATCAATATCAGAGCAGATAGAGTTATCTTTTTCATAATACTTTGAA
>CAYQBZ010000037.1:7593-13852 GCA_964415855.1 uncultured Rikenellaceae bacterium | reverse complement strand
GAGAAGCCTTCTTCGATATAGCTGCCGATGCTTCAAAGCCCTTTATTGTTGATGCAGGGAATGCCTTAGTAAAAGTTGTCGGAACATCATTTAATGTAATAACAAGAAATGAAGAATCTGACGTTGAAGTCTATGTCAAAACAGGGAAAGTACAACTAACTGATAATTCCGGAAAGAACCTCATCATATTAGATCCTGAATTTGTCGGGACCATCGGTTCCAGAAGAGCAGGGAAGGCGATTAATGATGATCCTAATTATCTGGCATGGAACACTGGTCATCTGGAGTACAGCGGACAAAAGCTAGAGGTTGTTTTCAGAGACCTGAAAAGAGTATATAATATGGATATAGTGGCTGACGATCCTGGTATACTGGATAATCCATGGACCTGGACCTCTCCTGTTGATAATCAACCCCAGGATACTATTATTCGTTTAATTTGTGCTAGCTTTAACCTGAGTTTTTCTAAAGAGGGTAATGTTTATCATCTTTCAAAGAAGTAGCTCATTTTGAAAAATGTTGTCTTTCAATGGCTCAATATTTTTTAGACTCCCCGCCATTGCATTGTATATTATACTGAACCTGCCCCAGCAAACGGTTTGCCAGAGAAGTATTCTTGACTCAACATTTACATTCCGCGCAGGTGACGTAAAAACGGGCAATGCTCTCAATATTATAAGCAGGCAGACAGGATATAACTTTACATACGACAGCCGGCTTATCAATCCTGAAAAGAAAACTCATATGAACTTCAGGGATACCAGGCTGAGTATTGTTCTCGACAGTATTCTCAATAATGACTCCCTCACCTTTTCTGTTATAGATAAATATATTATCATCTCCAGGGCGTTCAGTATGAAATACGCTCCGATCGATTCGATCTCACCGGATTTTACCAGTTATATTACCGGAATTATCCTCGATGAGGAAACGGAAGAGCCCCTCCCCTTTGCTACAATCGGAATGAAACATACCGGCAGGGGTACTGTGTCAAACAATAACGGTGAATTCGGATTGAAAATAACATCTGATCTTCTTTTTGATACGCTCTCCGTTTCATATCTTGGCTATTATGGAAGAGAAGTTCCCGTGAGACAGTCTCTCGGTAACAACTTCACCATCTATATGAAAAGGGAGTTCATTTCCATCCCGGAAATAATTATCAGGAACCAGATACCCCGGGAGATAATATCAAAAGCGCGCCAGGCTATTCCCCGGAACTACGGAAACACTCCGGCATATCTTACGGGTTTCTACAGGGAAGGTGTAATGAAAAAAAGTGAACTTCAGACATACTCAGAAGCAATAATCAAGATCTATAAAAGTGCTTACTCCGGTTCTCTCCTGGGCGATCAGATCAAGGTGCTGAAGAGCAGAAAGATTGAAAATGCCGACAGGCGCGACACACTGGCCATAAGGCTAAAAGCCGGATTAAGCACTTGCCTTGAGCTTGACGGGGCAAAGAATATCTTTGATTTTCTTACACTGTCGGGGCTGCCGGAATACACCTACCGGTTAGCAGATATAGTTACATTCGAAGATGAAGCCGCCTATGTAATTGATTTCGAACAACGTGAGAATGTTGACCTTCCACTCTATAAAGGGAGCATCTACATTAATACTGTCGATTATTCTATCCTTCGCGCTGAATTTGAGATCAACCCGGCGCAGATATATAAAATGAAGGATGCCTTTGTCTCAAACTCTTCAAGGGGATTTAACACATGGCCCGTCTCGGTAAAATATTCAGTAAGCTACCGGAAGGTAAATGGCAGGTATTACCTGAGCCATGTAAGGGGCGACCTTTTGTTCACTGCCAGGCAGAAAAAGAAACTTTTCAATTCCCAGTTCAGGGTGTTTTTTGAACTGGCTGTAACGGATATTACTCTGAATAAGGTCACACGGTTTGACAGGGAGGAAATAGCACCCGTGCACTCAATTTTTTCAAAGACAATAGATACTTATGATCCGCTTTTCTGGGGAGATATGGATTTCCTGCGACCTGAGGATGATCTTCTCGAGGCTCTTAAGAACATGAATGTACGGCTTCAGGAATTCTCAGAACCATCCCGCTAATATTTATCAATCAAACGGTATAATTCAGTCAGGTCGGGAGTAAGAACAATCTCTGTCCTCCTGTTTTTCTGCCGGGCATCAGCAGTGTTCCTGTCATCAACTGGCACATACTCACTCCTGCCGGAAGCGGTCAGGCGTGCAGGATCGATCTTCGATCCCTCCAGCAGAACCCTTACAACAGTAGTGGCCCGTTTAACACTCAGATCCCAGTTGTCCTTAAGCTGGCCGCTTCCGGGGTTATAGGGCACATTATCGGTATGTCCCTCGATTGTAACCTGGATGCCGGGATTTCGTTCAAGTACACCGGCCAGCTTCTTCAGGGCATTCCTGCCGTTGGCATCGATATCCCAGCTTGCCGATCTGAACAGTAATTTCTCGTCAAGTGACACATAAACCTTACCGTTCTTCATTGTCACGGTAAGACCATTGTTTTCAAACCCCAGCAGGGCTTCCGACACCTTGTTTTTCAGATCCTGTACAATCTGTTTCTGGGCATCAAGTATCTTCTCCAGCTCTGCCAGCCTTTCATTTCTTTTTTCCAGCTCAAAAGTAAGCTCATCAAGCGATGCTTTTTTGGTATCAAGGTTCATTTCCAGCTGACGCAGCAGATCCTCTTTCTTCTGAAGGTTTTCCTGTGCCGCCTGGAGCTCTGCAAGGAGCTTCTGTGTCTCCTTCACATTACCCCTTATAAGATCTTCCTGTGCATTCTGAAGCTCGGTATATTTTGACAGCATCCTGTTATAATCGTCCCGTGCCCTGTCACGTTCATCCTGTGCAACAGTGATATCTTCCTTTACAGTGCCGATCTCTTTCTCAATAGCAGCCATCCTGGCTTCAAGCTCCCTGTTCTGCATCTCAAGACCGATATTTTCTGTCTTGTAGTCGTCCCTCTCATTCATGAACTGCCTGCTCGTATCCTGCAGATTGCCATATTTTCTGCCGGAGACACATGACATGGTAAAAAGGATTATAAATATGGTACCAGCAACGGGGAAAAATGATTTTTTCATGATCTCGACTTTAATATACCTGTAAAACACAAAAAAAGGATAAGATATTGTTGTGCCTCAATATAACTTTGTGGCAAAAATAAGAAAATCCCGGGGATGGTTCAGCAAACACACGGGAATAATAATTGTTATATTTGAATGTTATTTGTTATAATCGTTTCCAATGGCCAGGGAAGAGAATTTACTCTTGACAATTTCGACACCGGATGATCTCAGGAAGCTCGACCTGCAGGATCTCGTTCAGGTAAGTGCGGAACTCAGACAGTTCATTATTGACGAGGTATGCACAAATCCCGGCCACCTGGGAGCCAGTCTTGGAGTTGTAGAGTTAACTGTGGCCCTTCATTATGTATTCAACACACCATACGACAAAATAATATGGGATGTAGGACACCAGGCTTACGGACACAAGATTCTTACCGGCAGAAGGGAATCGTTCTCCACCAACAGGAAATACAAAGGTATCAGTGGTTTCCCCAAGATGGCAGAAAGCGAGTACGATGCCTTTGGCACAGGGCACTCCTCCACCTCAATCTCAGCAGCTCTGGGCATGGCACTTGCTGCCCTCAGCAAAGGGGAGAAAAGACATGTGGTAGCCGTTATCGGAGACGGGGCGATGACCGCCGGCCAGGCATTTGAAGGTCTTAACAATGCAGGAATAGGAAAGTCGGACATACTTGTAATCCTCAACGATAATAACATTGCTATCGATCCTAATGTAGGAGCGCTTAAGGAATACCTTCTTGATATAACCACCAGCAAAACATATAACAGGTTTAAGGACAGGATATGGAATCTACTGGGTAAATTCGGCAGGATAGGACCAAATGCCCGTACCATGGCGGCACAGCTCGAATCGGGATTCAAAAGCACAATCCTCGACAGGAGTAATCTTTTTGAAGGAATGAATTTCAGGTACTTCGGTCCTATTGACGGTCATGATGTTCTGCACCTCACAAAAGTTCTCGAGGACCTTAAAAGGATCCCGGGACCAAAGCTGCTTCACTGCATCACTGTAAAAGGGAAGGGATTTAAGCGGGCCGAAGAGAATCAGACAACCTTCCATGCACCGGGCATGTTCGATAAAAATACAGGAAAGTTACTTGATACTGACAGGGGAGACAAGATTCCGACCTACCAGGATGTTTTCGGAAAGACGATGCTTGAGCTTGCCAGGCATAACAAAAAAATAGTCGGCATCACCCCGGCCATGCCAACAGGATGCTCTCTTTCCCTTATGATGAATGAGATGCCTGAACGAACCTTTGATGTAGGTATCGCAGAACAACATGCAGTAACATTTTCAGCAGGTCTGGCCTCCCAGGGCATTATCCCATTCTGCAATATTTATTCATCGTTCATCCAGAGAGCATACGACCAGATAATACACGATGTCGCCCTCCAGAACCTGCATGTAGTATTCTGTGTAGACAGGGGAGGTATAGTAGGTGCAGACGGGGCCACACATCACGGCTTTTTTGACATGGCTTTCATGCGCACAATTCCTAATATGGTAGTAAGTGCCCCGATGGATGAAACAGAGCTGAGAAACCTCATGTACACCGCCCAGCTTGAGAAGAACAGCTTCCCCTTTTCGATCCGCTATCCGCGTGGACGGGGAGTCAGTGCAGACTGGCAAAGACCTTTCGAGGAGACAGAGATTGGAAAAGCACGCCGGATAAGTGAGGGTAAAGATCTTGCCATTCTCAGTATCGGCCACCCGGGAAATACTGTGGCATCTGTGGTAAAGAAACTTTCAGGAGAAGGAATTTCGATAGCCCACTATGATATGCGGTTTATTGCTCCGCTGGACAGGGATGTTCTCCATTACGTTTTTAAGACATTCCGGCATATCATCACTGTTGAGGATGGAGTACTGCGTGGTGGCTTCGGAAGCGCTGTTGTGGAATTTATGAGCGATCACGGTTACATTTCCGAGGTAAGACGGCTCGGTATACCCGATTATTTTGTTGAGCAGGGAACACAGGATGAATTGTACAGGGAATGCGGTTATGATACTGAAGGTATTGAAACTGCGGTCAGGGAGGTGCTTGTTAAGTTTGAAGGGGAGACCGGGTGAGACACAAAAGGTGTAGTGAAATAATTTTTGTAACTTAGTGTTCTGGATAAGGATAACCGATTGCTTCACTGCCCTCGTAATGACGGATGAAATAATAATCATTTAAAAGGAGCAATATGTGCCGGATCACATAAAGCTGAAATGCGGAACTAACACTAACCAACTAATCATATTATGAAAACACGGATTTTATTACTGCTGATCTTCCTGGTCTCCTGCAGCTCAGGAACAAACAAGAATGCCAAAGAGGAATGGATAAGCCTGTTCAATGGCAAAGATCTTGAGGATTGGGATATTAAGTTCAAAGGCTTTGAGCTTAACAACAATTTCAGGAATACCTTCAGGGTGGAAGATGGAATTCTGAAAGTCTCCTACGACGAATGGCCCGACTTCAATAACCAGTTTGGCCACATCTTTTACAAAACCCCTTACTCCTATTACAAACTGAGAGTGGAATACCGTTTTGTGGGCGACCAGGTAAGCGGTGGTCCGGGATGGGCATTCCGTAACAATGGGGTGATGCTGCATTCACAATCTGCTGCCTCAATGGAGCTTGACCAGGATTTTCCTGTTTCGATAGAAGCACAGTTGCTGGGTGGCGACGGAACGAATGAAAGACATACCTCCAATGTATGCACACCGGGGACGAATATTGTAATGGACGGAGAACTTATAACACGTCATTGCACGGAATCAACTTCCAGGACATACCAGGGTGATGTCTGGGTAACAGCTGAGTTTACCGTTCTGGGTGACAGTGTCATCTACCATATCCTTGAGGGAGATACTGTTCTTATGTATAATAAACCACAGGTTGGAGGCACCAACAAACCGGCAGATTACCCTGTCCCAGACGGAACCCTTCTCAAGGGAGGATATATCTCATTGCAGGCAGAAAGCAGCCCTACTGAATTCAGGAAGATAGAATTACTTGATCTTTCAAAGGGAAAGTGATATAGTATCCGCCAAAATACATTACTTTCGCATTCTTGTTTTCCAAAGCCCGGATGGCAGGGGCGAGCGTACGATCCCGACATGCTGTTATGTCGGGATAGCGAGCAGCCAGACTGCAGGGGTGGCCAATTCCGCCATC
>CAYQBZ010000037.1:4287-7493 GCA_964415855.1 uncultured Rikenellaceae bacterium | reverse complement strand
TTTTACATAAAATTAGGTATATAATAAACACCCCTTCTATTAATGCCCGGATGGCAGGGGCGAGCGTACGATCCCGACATACTGTTATGTCGGGATAGCGAGCAGCCAGACTGCAGGGGTGGCCAATTCCGCCATCTCCTTTTACAGGCTGAGTTCTTTTACATAAAATTAGGTATATAATAAACACCCCTTCTATTAATGCCCGGATGGCGGAATTGGTAGACGCGCTGGTCTCAAACACCAGTGGCAGCAATGCTGTGCCGGTTCGATCCCGGCTCCGGGTACTTTTTTAAACAAACAAAGCCCTGATACACAATAATATCAAGGCTTTTTTGTTTGTTGCTACTGAAACAATTCTGAGATTATAGCTATTTATTTGTTATGAACCTGGTTTCCTGAGATTGAGAAAGTTGATTTGTCAGATAACCTGGTGAAGCAGTTATATACATATTGCATATTGCTTCTGCTGCTTAGGACGATTGTAACATTTTAATAGTCACGCTACATCGAAAGGGTGTGCGATAACCCTGACTTTACTCTCATAAATGGCTTTCTAAAACGAAATTTAAAAGATATATTTAAACCCGGTTCCCATCATAAATTTATTTGCCCAGAAACCAGGAAAGTCTTCATTTATCTGGTGACCGAGAAAAAGGTCAAGTTTTATGTTATTAATAGGGATTTCTGTTCCCAATATTGTCCTCTGACGAGTGTATACCAGTTTATTAAAATAGAATGAAAATTCGGTAGAAAAATAAGGAGTTATTTTGTCGAATCTGGTAATTGCAAGCTGCATTTGATTTCTGTATCTGTGAATTAAATCTCCGTCGATAAAACGAAACTCCCATCGATTGCGATCCCTGAAACTAAAATTCTTGAAACTTTTGTTGTAATACAAATGTAACATTGGGCGGGACTCTGCTCTCCAATGACTTGTGAAATCAACATATTCCTGTTTGTACCCAATTCCAAAACTTACATTTCTCTTTGAAACAAAATCAATAGTTAACTGAGTATGATTTAAATAATAACCACTTCCATCTCTAAAAAAATTTGCACTATGAAAAGAAATGTTCACGGGCTTGAGTTTGGCCTGACAACCCACAAAAGTCCAGATTTCAAAATCGGCTGCTTTTGAAACATTAAATCCAAAACTTAATAATATAATAATGACAATAGGGAAAAATTGTTTTCTCAACGTATGCATACTTTAAAACTACCCGTTGCAGACAGAACAGGTTATTGGTTCTGGCATTAATCGATTAAAAATTTGTCTAATTTAAGAAAGGTCTAGCTCAAATCAAAGAAAAAACCATCCATCCGGGATAATCCCCGGATGGATGGTTTTAGCGCTGTTGATTCTCAGTAGTTCCTTTGTAATTAGGTCGTTGTGACTTATCTTAAAACAAAAACCTGATTTTTTGACGACACTACTGTCATTTTTGATAAACCATTATTAATTTAAGGATTAAATGTTTAGATTTGTCCTGTATCTTTTGGGAAACATTTAATAATCAAATATTATTGATCTTAAGCTCTAATGATTAAAGAGTTAATTATAGAACAAACACCCAAAACCCCTCAGATTGAATTGAACCATTTGACAGGGGATCTTATTTTGTCCGGTAAGTCCATTCCTGAAAATGCTGCCAAGGTATATGAACCCGTGTTTAACTGGGTGGAAGAATATATTCTGAAACCAAGCCCTAATACAAACCTCAGGATCAACCTCGAATATTACAATACAGCAACATCAATATGGATGACAAAGATCCTTAAATCCCTGATGAAGATCAATAATCCTGATTTTGTTCTGATTATTCACCTCTATCTGCCTATTGAGGACTTTGACGAGATAGATGATTTCGATGATATTAAAGATGCATTCATCCCTGTATCAAATATTGATCAAAGTACCGTGCCTGGCATTGGCGTTAAAGTCTATGGAACCGGGATCAACGGAGAGATAATCAAAGAGACACTGGTATTTATTGAGAATGAAGAATTCGTTAATTAAATACCTTTTAAAATCTATTTACATTTCAACCTTCCTGTTTAAGCTTTCTGCCGTATTTTTTTTGGAAAACTCTTACTGTATTTAGATCTCACCCGATTTAAACTATTTCCTGGCCATCATATTTATACTGCTTAAAAGGACATCTCTGTACGATTTGCCAACAGGTATATTTTTCAATCTTTCCTTAAGCTTCAGGTCCAGTGAATTTTCATGAATAGTCTGGATCTTACTCCTGTTAACAATAAATGACCTGTGTACCCTGGTAAAAATCCCGGAGGGCAGATTATTCTCTATGGCCTTCAGAGTAAAATGAATCGTGTACTTCGCATCCGGAGTATTCAGAGTGATATAATTCTCAAGAGCTTCAACGTACAATATATCATTAAGCTTCAGCTTGACCAGGGTAGATCCTTTCTTGATATATATCTCATTGCTGCCGCTGTTATCCGACTCCTTACGGGAATAATACTTTATTGATTTATCAACTGCCTTACAGAACCTGGAGTAAGTAACAGGCTGAAGCAGGTAATCAACAATATTCAGGTCAAACGCTTTAAGCGCATCCTGGTCAGTGGATGAAAGAATTATAATATTAGGTCTTTCATCAAGGGTACTAATAAAATCAAAAACATCAATATCTGGTATTTCCATATCAAGCAAAACGAGGTCAATCTCCTCATTTTTTGATAACTGCTTCCTTATTGAAACCGACTCACTATAAGTGCCTGTAAGTTTGAGTGATGCATATTTTTGTACAAAATCTTCAAGGATGTTGCAGTTTACCTTATTGGCACAAATAATGGTATTCATAAGAACTAATATAGTCAATTAAGTTAAACTATAACAAAACAGAAAGACAAAATGTTTAAAAATGTTAACACAGGTATTCATTTCTTTTTCTTTTTTGATCCTATCTTTTTATTCACAATATTCCGTAACTCCTTTAATTCTTTTGGGCTCATTTCTCTTCCGGCCATAAAAAAGGATGCAAACTGGGCTGACGAATTATTATAAAAGTCCTTTATCAGCTTGTTGATATGATCTGAAAAGTAATCAGACTTGGTGACCAGGGGGAAATACTCCCTCGAATTGCCACACTGCCTGTAGTCAACATATCCTTTCCCGATCATACGTTTCAATAAGGTTATTACTGTGGTAGGAGCCGGTCGGGGGTTCGGAAATTCATTCA
>CAYQBZ010000037.1:0-4277 GCA_964415855.1 uncultured Rikenellaceae bacterium | reverse complement strand
CAGGTCGCGAATAAAGGCTTTATCCAGTCTCCATAACAGTTTCATTATCTGTTCCTCGGCGCTTGTCAGGTGCATTATACTCTACATTTATACTACTTTGCTCTACAAATGTAGATTAAACTTGATTAAAAACCAAATATTTTATGCTATATTAAGCTATAACAGATGTTTATCCGCTGCTGAACCAGCATGAAAATGAAAACGTATTATCCGGTGGCGTCCAGCCAATTCGGAAGAGCTTATACTATTTCTTATCTCCACCCTTCATAGTGGTTATTAGTATTACTCCATTGGCTCCGCGTGATCCATAGACCGAAGCTGAGGCACCCTTTAAAACCTCAATTGATTTTACATCGGCAGGGACAATGGCATCCAGGTCAGGGATTACCATTCCATCCACAAGAAGTAACGGATCAGTATTAAGGTAAAAGGAAAAAGCATCACGTATACGAATTGTTTTACCTACAACTTCAACTCCCGGCACCTCTCCTCTTATCATATCGTAAACACTGCTGTACGACTGGTAGCTTTTCTGACCGCTTATCTTATTCACCTCTGTATTCACATTCTTCCTGCTAATTGTACCAAATCCGACATTGATCATTTCTTCATCTTTCGATTCAGGGGCACTTATCATCTCACCACCGGTCTGTGCCGAATCAAGTATACCGGCGGTTATATCCACCAGCCTTATATTTATTACAGCCTCGCGTACTGCACCCAAATCACTCATTATTGCAATCTTCTGGATCCCATACCTGCCGGAAAAAGCTGATATTTGCTTTGCTTCAGGAGAGACTTTAATGCGGTAATAACCCTTTGAGTTGGAAATTGAATTTGTGTTTGCCTGGTCAACAAAAATTCTTACTCCTTCAATAGGATTCATATTTACATCGGTTACGATACCTGTGATCTTTACTTTTTTCTGTTGCTGATCACCTGAGAAGCCTGCTGAAAAAGCATTCCGGAAGCCGGATATCAAAAGAAGGGAAGCTGCAATAAATGTTATGTTTCTTAAAGTTTTCATGACGACTGCTCATTTTAATTACCTTTACACCTGTTAAGGAATTTGCTAATTCCTGTGTTCAACACTATGACCCTTAAGCCGGTCATTTGCCCTGTAGTTTTGTCAAAAAATTATGTATTTGACCGTGTTTCTCCAATAACCTTACAAAGTTAAACCTTGTAAAAGCAATAATCAAATCTTTTAAACATCTTTAACTTAAGGAAATGCGGATAACAAAAATCCGGAGAAGGCTTATTCTACCATCAGCGAGGTACTGGTGGAGCCTGGTTTCCCGTCTGCAGAGATCCCTTCAACCAGGATGGTATATTCAAGTTTTTCATCAGAGGTAAAAAACTCAAATACTGCTTTGCCGTCGCTCCCTGTATGAATGGCAGCATCCCAGTAGAGTGTATTGCGAAAATCCGGAATACGGCTTTCTCTCATAATGTCCGTGGTGTAGTCAGGAGAATGAAAATTATATGTATCCTGGTAGCCTTCATATACCTGCCTGAAAATTGAATTATCAAATTCCATTGCGCTCAGATTCCCTTTTTTCGTAATGAAACTTACAATCCCGTCAAATACATTATTGGAGAAAAAATACCTGGTATTGGTTATATCAGCCCTTTCAATCTCTTTTGAGTCAATGTTTAAGACCTTTTCAACATCATAAACCGGTATTCCATCCAACAGGATCAGCGGTTTGTTTTCAAATGGTTCACCCCTGAACTTATTTACAAGTATAAAATCATACTTGCCGTTCTGCTTCAGAGTGTATACATTGGGAATGATCTCCTTTACTACCTCCTGTACAGTTGTCAGTTCAATATAATCAGACATTCTGACCGAGTTTTCAGGTTTTCCGTAAAAATCGCGTGGACTGATTTTTGACACTTCTCCGTTGATCTGCCTGTAAGGTTCGTAAATATTATTGATCTGCATCCCGATAATAACATTGTTGATATCAGATACCCAGCTACTGTCGAGATACAATCCGGGAAGCTTAAGACTACTGAATTCCGTGCTGAATGGCTGGTCTATATCCACGTAGTAACCTCCAGGCTCAGGCAATAAGGGCTGGATGACTATTTCGTTCGGACCGTCTTCATTTACAATAAAGTTAAATTCTCCCTTTTCGTCTGTCCTGCTAAACAGGCAACGGGCATACTTACCAACATAAGCGAGTGATATTTCAGTGTTAACCAGTGGTTGACCGGTGGTCCTTGAGCTTATCGATCCACTTATCAGGTGGCCTTCTGTTTCAGGGAGGAAAGAGACGCTGTCTGTCCCGGAATCTGCTTTATCTCCCCATGCAAGGCCACTCCTGTAAAGGCTGAAAGAACTCCCGGCAAACCTGTTAAATCCATTCGTACTTCTTGAATCAGCTAGAACGGATTTTGTAACTGACACTGATATATCCGCTTCGACCGGGTTCCCCGCCATGTCTGTGGCTAATATCTCTGCTTTTACCTTCTCCCGGGTTGAAAAGGGCCGTTCCGGCAGCGTTAACGTAAACCTGATCTCCTTATCACTCTCTGCGAAAACGTATTGGTCAGAAACATGTTCCCCTTGTGCATCCTTAATAACAACCTGTGATAATCCCTGAGGTAACCGGAATTGCCCGCTTCCCGACGAAGTATCAGGATATAGCTTTCCCTCTGTCAGAGACAGATGGTCGAGACTTTCAAAGGGATTTATCACTGATATGGTCCTGTAGCAGAACAGTTCAGCGGGCTGGTTCTTCATCCACTGAGTATAGGCCCTGATAAGATAATTGCCTGAACTGATATCTTCCGGAAGAACAAAAGATGATGATCCGGCACTCTTTTCTGCTCTGATCATTAGTTGCTTCAGCGGAAACATATTTTGATCAAGCAATTCTATATATATGACCTTACTGATATCCGAAGGGGAATAATTGAGGAGGTTCATTATATTCACCTTGAGCCAGACCCGCTCGCCTGTAATATACATATCCCTGTCGGTGCGTATATATAGCTCTTCCCTGTAATTCTTTATTACATATTCCTCAATGGTCCCCTCATTCTGCTGAGCGCAGACAGTGGCGAAGTTCAGAAATCCACATATGGCAATGATCCCTGTAATAATCTTAATAAAGCCAGCGCAGCAAGGCATGGGATAATATTTAAAATATTGTCGCATATCAATCCAAATCTACCCAGAAATCAGGTTTTATCAGTGTCCCTGTTAAGGCACAATTGGCACATTCCGGTCTTGCAAACACCATCTTATCGAGCACAGTGGTCCCTGACAGGTATTTCGGTTCAACGAAATAATAATCCGAATTTATACAGTACATTTCATATATGTCATCCCAGGTAAGAGGTTCAGCCAAAGGATTCCTCGGAATGTCCCATGGAGCAATCTCAACCCTCACGCACTTATAATCAAAATAAGGCAGATTCAATCTGACAATTTCGCTGAACGGGATGGTCATCCTTTGCTGTCTGACGGATGATACCTGGAAATATCCCAGGACCTGCTCTCCCAGGTTATTAATATTATGTATATTGCTGATAACCGGGAAAGGTTGTGCTGCAAAGATATCTCCCCCGCTTTCATTGACGCGTTTCAGGTTATCCCAGAAATCAAATTCTTTCTTTGAGATGGAATATTGCTTTACCAGTATACTGTATTGCATGAGCAAACGGTCGGATTTCTCAGATGCTATAAAGAATATCGGTTCTTTTTCAATACCTCCCCCCTGCTCCGAAACCACTGAATGTATTAATACCTCGTTTGATTTCCTGATCTTCCAGCAATATTGATTTACATCAGTCACCGCGTTAAAAGTCCATTCATCCACATAATCAAACTTTTTGGGATTTGGAACTTTAAATTTCCAGGTCTCTTCAAAATCCCAGCGATAATACCCGATATTATCCGCCCCCTGAGCATCAAGATATATTTCTATCCCTTCCAGTATTTCCGTACCGCTAGCAGTCAATTCCTGATCCCGTTCATAATAGAGAGAATCGATATCCGGGACAGATCCCATAAAGCATGGCTCCGATTCATATTCATCTCCATCAGAGGTGATAATATGCAATATGTAGGTTCTTCCGACCATTCCCCGGAAGTCAGTAGTATCCGTTACATACTGGCCATTGCCACTGTCGGCAAGGTAAGTATGGTTATCTTCTTCATCAGTAATAAATACAGTGGCACCGGTAACACTTTCAGGGACAGCATCCTGTTCCTGTGTGGTCCGCAACAGTTTGATAATGCAGGGAATATTTTCATCCGTGAC
>CAYQBZ010000036.1:6030-14145 GCA_964415855.1 uncultured Rikenellaceae bacterium | reverse complement strand
CGTTCTGGCTTTACAAAATGACAGAATGGAGTGTTTTTCAGAGTTTGATCTCAACAAGAAGATCATCCTTCATAACATTTGTATTGGGTTTAACGGTAACCTTTACTATTGTTCCGTTGGATGGAGATAATATTTCATTTTGCATCTTCATTGCTTCAAGAATGACAACAGGCTCTCCTCTAACTACAGGGGAGCCTTCCCTGACGAGCACATCAATAATTTTCCCGGGCATTGGAGCTTTAATAAATTCCTGGGTCGCTTTGCCCTTTTTGGCATTGAGAACCTTCATCCTTTGAAGAGAAAAAGGTGTCTCTACTGTAAATGTATAGCTTATATCGTTGAAAAGTATCTCATACCTGTTCTGACGCGAACGGATTATCTCGACCGGATACTTTCGGTTTTTCCATAAAATATATGTACCGAACTTCTCATCTGCTTTTAATTTAACCTCATACTCCCTGTTTCCGATCTTAATTGTATGTTTTAACGGAAGTGAAAAGCTGAATTTTCTTTTTTCCGATGAAAGTGCATAAAGCCTTTTCATAAGTGGTTTTTCGTTTGCCATTTTAGCCGCCTGAATTAAAATTGGTTTATTCGTTTATTAAGCAACCACGGACTAATATCTTTACCATTCTTGAAATCGATGTTGATGCTGTTATCATTAAGATTCTCCTCAATAAATAATTTTGTTGCAAGCCATGCTGCCAGCATCTCCTCATATTCACTGTTATAATAGTACTTCTCAAGGTCTTTTTCTATAAAAGCTGTTGTGAAACTGCCATCCTGGAATTTCTGATGGCGTATCAGCATGCGGAAAAACGGCAGGGTTGTTTTAGTTCCTTTTATCCATACTTTATCGAGTGCCATCTTGCAGTTTTTTATTGCCTCTTTCCTGTCCTTTCCCCTCACAATGAGTTTTGCTATCATTGAATCATAACTGGCCACTATGGATGATCCGGCCTGAACGCCGGTATCTACCCTGACACAGGGATCTGAGGGCATATTTAAGCTTACTATTTTCCCGGGATCAGGTGCAAAGCCGGACTGCACGTCCTCAGCATTTATCCTGCATTCTATGGCCCATCCGGAAAGTCTGATATCCTCCTGTTTAAAAGCCAGGGCCTCACCATTTGCTATCCTTATCTGCTGTTCAATCAGGTCAATCCCTGTAATGATCTCTGTTACCGGGTGTTCTACCTGTATCCTTGTATTCATCTCCATGAAATAGAAGTTCCTGTCAGAATCAAGAAGAAACTCAACAGTGCCGGCTGAGTGATAATCAACAGCCTTTGCGATCTGCACCGCTATTTGCCCCATCTGCTCTCTCAATGTATCGTCCAGAGCACTTGAGGGAGCCTCTTCGAGCAGCTTCTGATGTTTCCTCTGAATGGAACACTCTCTTTCTCCAAGATGTATCACATTACCAGATGTATCACCAAGTACTTGAAATTCAATATGCTTAGGATTTTCAATATACTTTTCAATGAATACTGACGGATCATTAAAGGCTTTCTCCGCTTCCTTACTGGCAATGATAAACATCTTCTCCATTTCCTCAGATTTCCTCACAATTCTCATCCCTCTACCTCCGCCCCCTGAAGCAGCCTTTATTATTACGGGATAACCTATCTTTTCAGCAACGGATACTGCTTCGGACTCATTGGCAATGTTACCTTCACTTCCCATTGCCATGGGGATACCGTTGTTAAGTGCAATCTTTCTTGCAATAGTCTTGTTCCCCATTTTATAAATAGCATCCGGAGAAGGACCGATAAATGCTATTTTGTTATCGGTACATTTTTGTGCGAAGTATGCATTCTCTGCCAGGAAGCCATACCCCGGGTGTATGGCATCAGATTTCGTCTTTAAGGCAATAGTTATAAGCTTTTCAATATCAAGAAAAACCGGGATCTCCGCAATGTCTTCGGTATTGTCGTATACTACATCGGCAGATGCAAGATACATGGCACCAGGCTCGGCCACAGTCTTAACTGCCACCGTTTCAATATCCATCATACGTGCAGTTTTCATTATCCTCACTGCTATCTCGCCCCTGTTTGCAATTAATATCCGTTTTATTTTCATCCCAATAATATTTCTTGTTCTTTATTTTGAAAAGTTAAATATGGCAATCCCTTATAATCCTGAACACCCGGTCCCTGTGCCATGCTCCCTACAACGGCATATTCCCATGTTTCCTTGACGGTACCCTCACCCATTTGTTACTGAGAGCACTCAGCGCTGATATAACCTTTTTCCTCGTGACAGCCGGGTCTATTACCTCGTCAATATAACCGCTTTCATCAGCAATAAACGGATTTGCGATTTTGTCGCGATACTTCTGGACAAGTTCTTTCTTCAGTTCTGCAGGATTTTCAGCTTCAGTAAGTTCTCTCCTGTACAGAATTGCAACAGCTCCGTCAGGTCCCATTACAGCTATTTCCGCAGAGGGCCATGCAAAACTGAAATCTCCTCCGAGGAACTTACTGTTCATAACAATGAATGCTCCTCCATAGGCTTTTCTTAATATAATAGTAATCTTTGGTACATTAGCCTCGCTATAGGCATAGAGCAATTTTGCACCATGGCGGATAATGCCTGAATGCTCCTGATCTGCACCTGGAAGAAATCCCGGTACGTCTTCGAAAGTCAGTATAGGTATATTGAATGCATCACAAAATCTTATGAACCTTGCCCCTTTGGTCGAGGAATCGATATCTAGAACCCCTGCAAGAACTTTAGGCTGGTTTGCCACTATTCCCAGTGTTTTTCCTTTCAGCCTGGCAAATCCTGTTACAAGGCTTGCTCCGTAAAGTTCATGAGTTTCGAAAAAACTGTTCCTGTCAACAACCTGATTTATAACGTCTCTTACATCATATGCTTTATTAGGATCATCAGGTACTATATCTCTTAATTTTTCATTAATATCAGGTATAGAGCCGTCATCAGTAACCACCGGAGGATTTTCAACATTGTTTGACGGAAGATAGGCCAGGAACTTTTTGAGAGCCAGGATAGTGTTTTCCTCATCATCATATATCATATGTGCTACACCACTTTTGCGTGCATGTACTTCAGCCCCGCCAAGACCTTCAGAAGTAATATCTTCGTTCAGTACTTCCTTTACAACGTTTGGTCCCGTTACGAACATATAACTGGTATGGCTGACCATGAAGACAAAGTCGGTTAGCGCGGGCGAATATACGGCACCCCCTGCAGCAGGGCCCATGATAACTGAAATCTGAGGAATAATTCCGGATGATTGAATTATATTATGAAAAATTGAAGCATATCCGCTCAGACTGGCAACCCCTTCCTGGATCCTGGCACCACCGGAGTCCATCAGTCCAATAATCGGAGCCCCCATTTTAAGCGCCATCTTCTGTACTTTGGTAATCTTTTGTGAATGTACGAGTCCAAGCGATCCGCCCATAACTGTAAAATCCTGGGCATATGCAAATATTAACCTGCCGTTTATTTTACCATGGCCAACAATAACTCCATCTCCATATGTTCTTTCAATCCTGCCAAACTCCACCGGCTGGTTGCTGGGTGTAACGAAGGTGTCAATTTCCTCAAAGGTCCCGGCATCAAATAGCAGATTGATACGTTCGTGCGCAGTAAGTTTCCCTTTGGAATGCTGTTTTTCAGCCTGCTTGCGGCCATATTGCTTTTTTAGAGCTTCCTGTCGTTCGCTGAAGGCTTTGAATGATTTTCGTGATAGATCCATACCCTTTCATATTAGCGGCTTCAAAAGTAGTCAATATAGCGATAATTACAAAAAACTAAACTCATGTTCGTTCATCCTTTATTCATATGACAAATAGATTATAATATATATCTATCAGTAATGCTATTTCGGTTTGTACAAACCTTTAGCATCAGATCCGAGCATCCCTGCTTTGAGCATACTATTGCTTGCTCTCTTCAAGTTACTGATCATTTTCTTGTCAGCAACGGGATAATGATGTAAGCTTTCAAGCTTGTCACCAATGTATTCAAGATCTTCGTCAGTTGTTGACCAGTGCCTGGTGTTGTAGATTTTAAGATTCAGAGGGGCAGAGTAGGAGCGAAGCGATTTATCACCATTTATATTAAAGTAAAAATCAAAATACGACATTACCAGTTCCCTTAATGAGCGATAGACTGGTTCCCTGTACCTCAGGGTGGTGAAATTTGACTTGGCAACAGATCCCCAGTGACCGTCAACTTTGAATACAGCAATAACATGATCATCATCATTATAAGCCTTTAGATCGACAATCAGCGGAGGATACCCGATAAACTCAAGTGCAGCTGCTGCGAAAAGAGCCCCTTCAAAGCAGTGGGCCCTTTTTTTCTTTATTACCCATCTGGGAGACCTGCATTCATAACCCGGATTGTATTCTATCGAATCCAGAAATCCCTGTATCTTATCGGGATCGCTTAGTCTCTTAAAGAATATCGATTCATCTCTGGACCATTCCATAGTATTATTTTTCGTATTGACTGATTATGATTATGTGTTCCAGGTTCCGCGTAAACAATTTAACTTATAACTTTGAACCTTGAACCTTATACCAGCTTTTCAATAATCTTCTTCATCTCACTATACTGCTCTTCCATACTCTGTACCAGTCTTAATTGTGCCCTGGTTCTCTGGAGATTATGCAATTCATGATGTATCTTGAAATAATTATCCCCGTCAAGATAATCGGTAAGGAACCGGACGGCAATGGTATATGTGATAAGTATCGGTGCAAATGCCAGGTATTCTTTCTCGGTATTGTTCAGGGTTGCCGATGCTTCAGAAAGATAGCCCTCGGAATATGCTTTAAACAGTTTAATATCCATTATGATCTTTGACAGTTCTTTTTCATCTTCCGCAGCTGTATTTGCAGCCGTCCTTATTGCATCGCCAAAATCATAGTGCACATACCCCGGCATAACTGTGTCAAGATCTATTACACAAAGGGCCTTATCATTTTCATCGAGCAGGATGTTATTGAACTTAGTATCGTTGTGAGTGATCCGTAAAGGTATTTTACCCTCTCTTCCCAGCTTCAGTATGATCCTCATTTCCTCCTCTCTCTTCAGCACCTGGTTTATCTCTTCATTAACTTTCGCTGATCTTCCTGCCGGGTCTTCACCTGCTTTCAGCTTAAAAATTTCAATCCGGTTTTCTATGTCGTGAAATCTTGGAATTGTCTCAAATAAAGGGTCACCTGGCATGTCGGAGAGCATCGCCTGAAAACGCCCGATTGCCTTTCCTCCTTCATAGGCTTTATCTGCGCTGTCAACAATATTATATGAACGGTGATTTCTTATAAAGATATACATCCTCCAGTAATTACCGTTAGCGTCTGAGATCCAGCTTTTACCGTCATTCGAAGGCACCAGGATGAGGCATTCACGCTTTATGTCCGATCCCGGAATCTGCCCAAGCTTATTTTGCAGATGAACTGTTACCCTTTCAATATTGTGCTGTAATTCAGGTATGTTTCTGAAGACTTTGTTGTTCAGGCGCTGCAGAATATAATCATCTGATTCTTCCTCCCTGGTTCTGATCAGGAAAGTGTCATGAATATGTCCGTTACCATAAGGTTCGCCGGAAAGGAAAGTACCTTTTATCTTAAAGCAGTTAAATATCTGGTCCAGGTTAAAATCCATATTATTTTCCGGCTTTGTGACCAATAAAAGCATAATACATTATAACCAGGTATGATGGTACACAAATCCAGTAAGCCGTCTGGGTGGAAAATTCAACAGCCAGTTTCCCATATAACAAAGGAATTAAGGCACCACCGGCAATAGCCATTATGAGCATGGCGGAGCCTGTTTTTGTAAATCTTCCCAGTCCGGCAATAGCAAGCGGCCACATTGCCGGCCATACCAGGGCATTGGCAAATCCCAGCAATGCCACAAAGAGGATCGTGACAGGAAGAATCATGTTAAGCGGTTGGAAGGTCATAATATCTATAAAAGGCATAGTGAATGATAAATGTGACGGCACCAGGATAGCTCCAAGCGAAAATAAGACTCCCAGAATGGTACATATCTTAAGAGCACTGCCCTGAGAAATATACTTGGGAATGAAAATAATTCCCATCAGGTATCCGATAATCATACCCAGCATTGTGAGCGAAGTATAGTACTTGGCTGAGTCCATTGGAATGTCAAGTGACTGACCGTACCTGATAATGCTGTCACCTGCAATAACTTCCACACCAACATAAAAGAACAGGGCTAAAACGCCAAGCAGCAGGTGCGGGAATTGCCAGATACTTTTTTTATTGATATTAGCTTCACCGCTTACCTCATCTTCTGCATCTGTATCTACTTCAGGCAGATGGGCAAACCGCAGTAACATACCCAGCAATACAAGTATCACAGCCATCACTATATATGGCAAAATAACCCTTTGGGCAAGCTCATCGAGAAGAACAGCACGTGATACCGCATCAGCTGCCCTGACCAGCTTATCCTCAAGTACAGAAGAGTCTTTCAGAATTATGCTTGCAAGAATGATTGGTGCAATGGCACCTGCGAATTTATTGGCAATTCCCATGATACTGATCCTTTTTGCAGCACTCTCGCGTGGTCCAATAATGGTGATATATGGATTCGATGCTGTCTGCAGAAGCGTCAGCCCTGTCCCCATAACGAAAAGACCCGTCAGAAAGAGCCCGTAAGTCCTGGTAGTAGCTGCAGGAATAAAGACAAGACAACCTGCTGCCATAACCCATAGACCGACAGACATGCCATTCTTAAATCCGGTTTTCTTAAGAACCGGTGTCATGGGCAATGCCATGACAAAATATGCGATATAAAATGCAGTTGTCACGAAATACGCCTGGAAATCATTTAATTCACAGGCTGTCCTCAGAAATGGAATGAGAATGCTGTTAAGCCAGGTGACAAATCCGAAGATAAAAAAGAAAAGACCGATAATAGCAATGGAAAAGATATAATCCTTTCTGCTTATGCCATTTGTAGCGCTGCTTGCTGTCATAATCTTAAGTTTAGTTTTTGCCTTATTTTCTTTCTGAAGCATCCAAAACTAATCTTTTTATATGATGTCACCAAGAAAAAATATATTTGTTTTTTTAGTTCGGAAGTAATCGAACCATTTAAAATTCTCTTAAATTTGCTGACATCAAAAAGTAACTGTAATTAATTATGCCGGATAGTGATAAGTTGACACCTGCCGCGATCGAAGAGAATGGGAAAATATTTGAAAAGTTTGGATTTACACCCATGCAGGGAAGAATTATAGCATACTTCATGGTAAGTGACCCGCCGGAGAAGACATTTAACGAACTGGTGCGGTATTTCAAAGCCAGTAAAAGTTCGGTGAGTATCTCCCTGAACTTTTTGTTGCAGAATAAGCTTATTGATTATAAGACTTTTGCGCTGGACAGGAAGAGATACTTCTATATAACGGATTCGTTTTTCAAGGGATACTTCAGCAAAGTGCTGGAAAATGTTGCAGAATTAAAGGATTATGCATACAGAACTGCTGCAATGAGGTCACCTGAATATCCTGAGGCAAACGAAAAAATTCTTGTCTGGATTGAAGATGCAAACAGGTTCCAGGAAGCCCTTGTAAAAGCGTTTGAGGATATTGACAATAAAAGTTGATTTTCTGATCTCTATGTTCCGGTGGTATTATTCCTGAAGATCTTACGTGATTTTCTTCCCAGATATCCTCCATGATGTCTGTTGGCATAATCACCGGCATCGAAGTTTATCTTACCCATCATAAGTACTACCAGCGTATCACCTATCACGGTCATAACAGTAGTTGATGTTGTCGGGGTAAGACCCAGGGGACATACCTCCGCAGGTGAGCCGGTCGATATATAACAATCAGCCTTTTTTGCAAGTGGACTATCTGTGTTTCCTGTAATTACAATTACCGGTATGTCGGGAAACAGGTTATTCTTAAGCTCAATAAGTTCTGTTATTTCCCTCGTTTTACCTGAGTTAGAGATAGCAAGAATAACATCATCCTCCTGAAGTATTCCCAGATCGCCGTGCTGCGCCTCGCTGGGATGAAGGAAAATAGCCGGAGTTCCAGTGGAACTGAATGTAGTAGCAATGTTATGGGCAATCTGTCCGGCTTTTCCCATACCG
>CAYQBZ010000036.1:0-6020 GCA_964415855.1 uncultured Rikenellaceae bacterium | reverse complement strand
TATGAACCTGCCTGTAAATTATTTCGATTGCATTCTCATAACTTTCTGTTACAGGTATTTTTGTTATGGCTGACGCTTCATTATTAAATATTTCCCTGACTTTGTCCAACATAAACCTCTCATATTTAAAAAGTCTGCCAAAGGTATTAAAATAATTGGAACTAATTAGTGCATAAAGTTCGGAGCGCCTGAAGTGCCTGGAGTTAATAACAGATTGAATCAGATTGTGTTTTTTAACATTAGTCACTCCTCCTCAAATTGTTAATAGCACTTTATTTATTTTACGTTAAATACTCCAGACTTGAACTCACTTTAGGCACTGATTAATTATACAACTTTTATTTTTCTGTAGAGACATTATATATATTTAAAGTTATTTTTGTACTGCATCAACATTAATCAGTAAATGTATAACCGAGCAACTGCAATTGGAATTGATATAGGTCTTAATTCAATAGAGGTTGCAGTCGTCAGGATGGGCGGTGAGGTTATTGCCGTTGAATCACATGCTCTTCATCAGAACCAGACAAGGGTTTCCCTTATCGGTAAAATCGTTGATTCGGTACAGAAGATCAGGCAGGATGTAGCTGCCAGGGGTATAAATCCGATGTGTGTGGGAGTTGCCGCGAAGGGATTTATCGATCATAAATCAGGTGTAGTACTGGGACCTGATCAGGGTATCAGGAACTGGCAAAATGTGCCGCTCACAAAACTGATAAACGAAGGAACCGGTCTTCCTGCTTATGCCGATAATGATGCCAACCTTATGACCATAGCAGAGCATAGATTTGGTGCTGCAAGGGACTTTAAAAATGTTATTTTTGTCGCCCTTCGTACTGGTATAGGCGGTGGAATAATAATTAACGGAAAGCTGTTCAGGGGGAAAAACAATACGGGTGGTGAAATCGGACAGATGATAATTAAATATGATGGTGAAGTCGGTGATAAGGGTATAAAAGGATCATTTGAACATTATGCATCAGCCGCTGCTGTCGTTCGTAGATACTCGGAGGTAAAAGGGATATCGCAGGACAGTACGGTGAAGAGGCTGACCTGCAAGGATATTTTTGAATTAAGTAATGAGGGTTCTCAGGAAGCAGTTACAGTAGTAGAGGAAAATGCCGCGTTGGTAGGGATCGGGCTTGCAAATCTCATTTCCATATTTGCTCCGGAAATAATAGTTATTGGAGGAGGTATGTCAGGTGCAGGGGCATCTTACTTCAATATGATCAGGAAAAGTGCATTTGCTAATTCCCTCGAAAACTGCCGGACCGATGTGAAGATTGTGAAGGCTGAATCAGGTGTAAAAGCTTCATTGCTGGGGAGCGCTTATTATTCACTAATAAGACTTGCCGGTAAAGATTTATAGTGCTTTCAATATAATATAATTAGAAGTTCCGGTTAATTTTAAGTTATGAACTCAAACAGCCAGCCGATAAACCCTGCCAGTGTGAAGCAGAGTTCCCAGCCCTATGTTGTGGCCACGGCATTCTTATCACTTTTTGCTATTGTCGGATTTGCTCTTTACGGCCTTCCGTTATTCTATGATTTTTTTATTAAGGAGTTTGGCTGGACACGCACTGTTGTTACTTCAGGAAATGCCCTGGGAAAGTTACTTGTTGCCCCGATGTTCGGCTTTATAGCAGGCTGGATGATAGACCGTTACGGACCAAGGAAGATGTTAATGGCGGGAGCTGTTATGACAGGTACCGCCCTGATAGGTCTTAGCCTTATGAATTCCCTGGGTTTCTTTTACCTGTTCTATATATTCAATGCATTAGGGTATGTATTTGGGGGACCCTTGCCATGCCAGGTGCTGATCTCCCGGTGGTTTACCAGAAATCGTGGTAAAGCTATGGGGATTGCCTACCTGGGCATTGGCACAGGAGGTTTCCTTGTTCCTTTAATTGCCAAGAGCCTTGAAAGAAATATAGGATGGCACCTTGCTCTGACCTCCCTGGGCATCTTGATAATTCTGATAGCATTCCCTCTTGCCTTCTTCATACGTGATGCTCATGGCGCACAAAAAACTGTGGTTAAGACAGAACCTTCCGTATCAATAAGGGCAATTCTGAGAAACCGTAATTTCTACCTTCTCGCTTTTGGCAGCATGTGCTCCATTGGTGCGGTAGGAGGTATTATCCAGCACCTCAAATTATACATGATAGACCTTAATTTTACACAGTCACAGGCAATGAATGTTATGTCATTTGTGCTGTTCATGAGTCTGGTAGGAAGAGTTCTTATGGGAGTTCTGGCTGACCTGATGCAGAGGAAATATGTAATGATGATCATATTTGTTATTATCGGCTCCTCGATACCGCTTCTCCTATTACCTGATTTCCCGGGAAGGATCTATATTTTCGCTGCAATATTCGGTATCGGGCTTGGCGGTGATTATATGATAATACCTTTGATGGCAGGTGATCTTTTCGGTGTGAAGACGCTTGGAAGGGTTATGGGAATAATTCTTGTGGCGGATGGTCTTGCTGAATCACTTTCTCCTATGCTGGTGGGAGCTACTTTTGATATAACATCAAGCTATACCCTTGGTTTTACTATTCTTATTTGTATCGCAATAGCCGGAGTACTTATTATCTCATTTCTGGGAAGAGGCAAGACAGAGAACTTTATAAGTTGAATGACGATTTAATTCTTGTCTCTTTGGCCAGTACTAGAAGAAATTCCTTCGTGTGGAAATGTATGTTAAGAGTATCTGATGTGGACTATAACTTCATTCAGGTCAGGTAAAAATTTCAAGTATCTCGTAGATCTGTGACTGGCTCCTTATATTAAACCGGGCTTTGGATGGCTTGGCTCCAACCTTGATACTGAAACCATATTTAGGTATGATTTTAAAAAGATCTTCATCAGTTCTGTCATCTCCAATAGCAAGAATGAAGTCATACTTGGCCTGGTTAACGATCACAGAAGCTGCTGTACCCTTGTCATAGAGAATACTCTTGACTTCCAGTACTTTATCGCCCTCGAGCATCTGCAGCTTCGATTCTCCTTTCAGGATTTCTATCAGGTCATCCTTCAGTTCGTGGATCCGTAATGATGCAATATCCTGATCGGCATTCCGGTAATGCCATGCAAGAGATGCGACTTTTTCTTCGATAATGGATCCGTTGCAACGGTCCACATAATTATTTAGCACAGGAAGGATCTTTTCTTTCCAGGAGAGGTCGATATCTATATTCTTTGTCCATTCCCCATGTGGATATTTGATATAAAATCCGTGTTCCGCAATCAATATCACATCAATGTTTTTAAATTGTTCCTCCATAAATTCGCGGCTCCTGCCACTGACAATAACTACAGTGTTAATCTTATTTGATACTATGCTTATCAGCAGTTCTTCAGTCTTTTCATTTAATAATGCCATCTCAGGTACTTTGACGATAGGCGTTAAGGTGCCATCATAGTCAATTAGGAACAGGCAGTTATCCGACCCCAGGTATCTTGTTTTAATACATTTTAAAGTGTTCTCATCCAGGTATTTTACATGAAGCATCTCCTGCTCTTTTTTAATATCATTTACATGACTGAAAAAATCATCGGACCATTTGAAAACATCATATCGCTTTAGCCGATTCTGCATTTTCTTAATCTTTTTAACTTTATCTTCCATAGGCATGGTGAGGGCTATATCTATTGCATCTGATGTTTCCTCAATGTCGGAAGGATTAATAATGATTGCCTCATTCAGTTCAACCGCTGCGCCTGCCATTTCACTAAGGACCAGCATACCGTAATTCTCATCCTGGCATGCAATGTATTCTTTCGCCACAAGGTTCATTCCGTCACGAAGCGGTGTTATCAGGCCAACATCACTCAGGTTGTACAGTGCCACGAGTTCATTAAATGCAAGTGATTTGTACTGATATATGAGTGGCAGCCAGGTCAGGTTTCCGTATTTCCCGTTAATCCTTCCCACTGTAGCCTCTATTTCTTTCTTGATAACACGGTATGCATCTATATTGTCCCTCGATGGGACCACAACCATATTAAATACTACCTTGAAACGCCACTGGGGATATTTTTCAAGGAATCGTTCAAATGCGCTCAATCTTCTCAGCAGTCCCTTTGAATAATCAAGGCGGTCTACCGAGAAAATGAGCTTTTTATCTGCAATGTACTTACTAATCTTGTTTTTCTGGCTGATGGTTTTGGTAGTATAGCATGCATTATGAAATTTATCGAAATCAATGCCAAGCGGAAACGCGTCAGCCTTGCATAACCTTTTGTCAATGGAGAAGAAATTCTTATCAACGTTATAGCCAAGCGTGCGTTTAACTGATTTGATAAAATGCTGTGTGTAATCATTTGTGTGAAATCCTATCAGATCAGCTCCTGTCATACCTCTTAGTACAGCTTCTCTCCATTGACGTGGAAACAACCTGAAAATCTCAAAGGAGGGAAAAGGTATATGAAGAAAGAATCCGATATTTGAATCCGGGAAAGATTGTCTTACCATATCAGGTAAAAAGAACAGCTGGTAATCGTGTATCCAAATAAAATCGCCGGGCTGGATCAGATCCTTTAACCTCTGGAAGAACATTTCGTTGGCGGTCCTGTAGGCTTCATAATAGCTGTCATCATAAACTGTCGCATCGGGAAAATAATGGAATAATGGCCATATTGTGTCGTTGCAGAATCCCCCGTAATATTTCTCATTTATCTTTCGTGGAATTTCAAGCGGATAGAGATCGAAGTTCGGGTTAATATCTTCTTTGCCTAACTGAAGGTCTCCTGTCCCTACCCAAAGGATCTTGGTACGGATATTATTTTCTGCATTGGTCTTTTCGGAAAGAGCCAGTATTGCAGATACCAATCCTCCTGCATTCTGCACAGCCTGGTACTTGTCCTTTTTCTTTACAAGTTTAAAGGGAAGCCTGTATGCTACAATTATAATCCTTTTAAAATCAGATTTATCTGGTTTTTTCATACGCTAAAGAAAAATGGGATTATCCCGTTTTTTTGACAGCCTGTAAACAGCATTCACAAGGCCGACATGACTGTAAGTCTGGGGGAAATTACCCCATTGCCCGTAATCTTCATCTGCATCTTCACTGAATAATCCAAGATGATTTGAGCTTTTATTAAGCGTTTCGATCACCCTGAAGGCCTTATTTATCATCCCTACTTTTGCGAGTGCTTCGGCATACCAGAATCCACATATAATGAATGATGTACGTGGTTTGCCAAGGTCGTCGTGCAGGTACCTGTAGAATAGCCTGGGATTTTGAAACAGTGTTTTTTCATGAGCTTTAAGATGATACATTGCCTTTCCTCCGTTAGGATTCAGATAATTCATAGTGATCATCTGGAGGTTACTGGCATCCAGGTATAAGCTTCCTGCCGATTGCATATATGCTTTAGTTGCAGGGCTGTAACATTTTTCAATATATTTTCGCGACCTGGTAGCCAGTAACCTGGCTTTCCTGACGATATCGTCCCTGTTAACTATTGATCCAATCTTGATCGCAGCTCTGCACCCTGCCCAGTGAAAGAGATAAGTATAGCAATGGAACTGGTTTGTCGTTCCAAATTCCCATGGTCCTGAATCCGGTATATCCATCTGTTCTTTGATACGATCGAGGAGCCAGATGGTAATGAATTCCGACTTACGTGTATCCGTGTAGTTTAACCTTTTGTCTATAAACAGTGGAAGCAAACTTACCAGGATCTGCCCGTATACATCATTTTGAGTCTGATAATTGGCATTGTTCCCGATCCTGACAGGCTTGTTTTTCAGGTAGCCTTCCAGTAACAGTACTTTCTCATCCGGAACCCTTTCACCCGAAATGGTATACAGCGGCTTTATCTGCTGTTTTTCATTTAATATAATATTCTGGATAAAGGCAAAGTACTTTTCCAGTTCCTCAAAATGCCCGATATTATTGAAGGCATTAAGTGTGTAATAGGTGTCCCTCATCCAGCAATAGCGGTAGTCCCAGTTGCGATGAGACTGGTCAAATTCAGGCAGGCTTGTTGAGCCGGAGGCAATAACTGCC
>CAYQBZ010000035.1:0-14176 GCA_964415855.1 uncultured Rikenellaceae bacterium | reverse complement strand
GTATCTCACCGGTACTGAGGTAATGCCTAATGTCGCGAAAGATCCATGGCCTGCCCACGGTGGCCCTTCCGATCATTATGCCGTCAACACCGTACCTGTCAAACATTTCCTTTGCCCTGACAGGTCCGTCAATATCGCCGTTTCCTATTACGGGTATCTTCATTCTTTGATTGTTCCTCACTTTTCCTATCAGTGTCCAGTCAGCGCTGCCTTTATAGAGTTGTGCCCTGGTCCTGCCATGGATAGTGATCGCTTTGATGCCTGTGTCCTGCAACCGTTCGGCTATCTCAACAATATTCTTACTATCCTCATCCCAGCCCAGGCGTGTCTTCACAGTGACCGGCAGTTTTACAGCCCTGACAATTGCTTCTGTAATCTCTATCATAAGAGGTATATTCCTGAGCATCCCGGCACCGGCTCCCCTGTTGGCGATCTTCCTGACAGGACATCCGAAGTTTATATCGATTAATTCAGGAGCAGACTCTTCTGCTATCAGTGCAGCTTCAACCATGGCATCAGTCAGGTGTCCGTACAACTGGATCCCGATGGGCCGTTCAAAATCATATATGTTCAGTTTCCTGACGCTTTTGTGTCCTTCCCGTATCAGTCCGTCGGAAGAGATAAATTCGGTATACATGAAATCTGCACCGTACTTTTTGCAGATCATCCTGAAGGAAGGATCTGTAATGTCCTCCATTGGGGCAAGGAACAGAGGATAATCTCCCAGAATTATATTACCAATTGTATTTATGGTTTTATTTCTTTGTGTTAATAAATATATTTGGTGCAAAATTAGTAAAATGGACGACAAACAGGGCTTCTTTTCGCTTTATGGGAAATCACCCTTATACCAGCTTAAGGTTTCGTTACTGATAATTCTTGGAGCAGGGATTATATTGTTTTCCCTTTTTACCCTGGCAGGGATGACGATCTTTAATCTGACCCCGGATCTTATTGAATTCTCAGCCGCAAACTTCAGCCCGGAAGATGCCGGGTTTCTCAGATACCTTATGATCGCCCAGGATATTTCACTTTTTATAATTCCCGGATTAATTATTCTTATCCTTATGAGATCCGGCAAGGAAAATTTACGGCCGGGTAACAGGGTCCCGGGAATAACGGATATAGGGCTGGTTGTGGTTCTTGCTTTCTGTATTTTCCCCGTAACCAGCTTTGCCGGGCAGCTCAATGAAGGACTGAACCTTCCTGAATGGCTTTCAGGCGTGGAGAAGTGGATGACGGAGAAAGAAGGAAATGCCACGCAGATTCTCGACACAATAATTGTTTCACACAATTTCGGGATGATGATCGGTAATCTTGCTATAATAGCAGTAATACCGGCTGTTGGAGAGGAAATAATTTTCAGGGGAGTATTTCAGAAGATCTCCTACGGGCTTTTCCGGTCACCGCATATTGCAATATTGGTTACTTCGCTTGTATTCAGCGCAATACATTTCCAGTTTTATGGATTTTTGCCCAGGTTTATTCTTGGGATGGTTTTTGGATATCTCTTTTTCTGGAGTGGTACTCTCTGGTTACCCGTAATATCCCATTTTGTTAATAATGCAGTTCCTGTAATCGGGGCATATATTGCAGGATGGGACAGGTTAAATGTACAACCGGACAGCGGTTTGCTTAAACAGGTTATTTCATTGCCGCTACCTGTAATAACTGGTATTATAATACTCATATATTTCAGGAACAGATATTTAAAAAATGCTTAATACAGTAAGCATATCTCGCAGTTTTGTAACTGATAGAAAATATCAGTTTTCAGAATATTGTGAGGTGACTGGATTTCTGAGTTCGTTCTTCCGGTAAAAATATACGAGGCCGTATCCTTCATTAAGTTTCTTTTTTGTCGCTTCGGGCAGGTCGTTGTGGGTTGCTTCCACCTCGTTCCAAAGCTGTTGGATAAGATCATCCGCCTCCCTTCGTAATAAAAGGTTCTTTTCCGCGTATCCCTGTGTTTTCTTTGCAAAGGTATTATGATAGGTCCATGCTTCTATAAAATTCTCAAACCTCACCTTCACCACTGCAATTGTAGGATTTGTTATGGGACTTCCTCCTTTCCTTATCCTGAACTCTTCACCTTCAATAATTCTTCTTGCCCAGCTCATCAACTCGTTTTCAGTATTAAGAGAAGGCACTGTCGATTCGTTGGTCGCCAGTCCATAGTAAGCCCTGGTCTCAGCCGGTAACTCACCCCGGAAAATTGCCATATTCATTACCCTGATGAAATGGGTAAGATATGTTCTCGCCTTCTTTAATATCTCATTATAGTCCTTGCTCTTTTTAGTCTGCGATGAAAGTGACTGCCTGTATAGTTTTATATTATGCTCGAACTGAGGAAGGAGTTTCTGCAGCCTGACAATCGTTTTTGAAGAAAAAGCCAGCTTATGGGGCGGGAGGTCCTTGCTCTTTTCCAGGGCGATCCTCATTGCTCGTATTCGTGCTGTGTCAGTGTTGGGCAATCTTCTGTATGGCATAGTATGCAAGAGATGTTAATAAACTGTTGGTAACAGATGCGAATATAATAATTAATTGTTAATAACCAATAGCATTCGCATTTTAATTCCATTGATAATTAAAATGTTTTGATAATGGAATTGAAAATTTGAATTGTTGAAAACATTGACCTTTCAGTATATATTATACGAGAGCAATTTTAAAAAGTTACATTCAGATAATTGATTAATATCCTGATGTTCCTGTATTAAGCCGGCTAAAGTCTGCTGAAGTATGTTCGTCCGGTTCAGGTCTTAAATTACATTCGAGTCTTGTTTTAGATCACTCATAATATTACCTTAGTAGTTTGAATGGTAACTTAATTATTATAACATGTTTGCAAGCGAAGTATATATAAAAAGGAGAGAGGAACTCCATAAGAAAATAAAATCCGGACTGGCCCTGTTTACAGGGAATGTTGAATCAGCAATGAATTACCCGGAAAATACCTACCATTTCCGGCAGGACAGTGACTTTCTCTATTTCTTTGGTCCTGACCTTCCCGGTTTTGCAGGTGTAATGGATTTCGACACAGGTAAGGACCAGGTATTCGGCAATGATTTTGACATGGATGATATTATATGGACCGGTCCCCAGCCTACTGTCAAAGAGCTAGCCCTTAAGTGCGGGATAAAGGAAAGTGCGCCATTGTCAAAGCTTCAGGAGACCATTGGTGGTGCCCTCGCCAAAAGGAGGAGGATACATTTTCTTCCTCCATATCGTGGTGAGACGAAGATGACTCTCGGTTTCTTGCTAAAGGAGAATCCGTGCCAGATGAAGACCCTTGCTTCAGTTGATCTTATCAAAGCGGTTATTTCAATGAGATCAATTAAGGAGAAGGTTGAGATTGAAGAGATCGAGAGGGCCATGGCTATAGCATATGAAATGCATGTCACAGCGATGAAAATGTGCAGGGTTGGTGTAAGGGAACAGTCTATTTTTGGTGCCATAGAAGGTATTGCGCTGTCAAAGGGAGGAGGCACCTCTTTCCCGATAATTCTCAGTATAAACGGACAGACTCTTCATAACCATGCACACGGTAATACTCTTAAAAAGGGCAGGATGATGGTCACTGATGCAGGAGCCGAGACAAACCTGCATTATTCTTCCGATATTACCAGGACCACACCGGTTGGCGGAAAATTCAGCCAGAAACAGAAGGATATTTATGAGATTGTACTTAGGGCCAATAGCGATGCAATAAGCTCAACACGGCCCGGACTCTCCAACCGCGACCTTCATTTGATGGCCTGCAGAACCATTGCAACGGGTCTGAAGGAATTGGGATTAATGAAAGGTGATATTGAGGAAGCTGTCGCAACAGGAGCTCATGCTCTTTTCATGCCACACGGACTCGGTCACATGATGGGCCTGGATGTACATGATATGGAGGCCCTGGGTGAGGATTACATTGGATATAGTGACAAAGTTAAAAGAAGTGACCAGTTCGGACTGGCATTTCTCCGTTTCGCCCTCCCCTATAAGCCTGGTCACGTTTTCACTGTGGAACCGGGTATTTATTTTATTCCTGAGCTGATTGATAAGTGGAAATCAGAGAGGAAATTCAGGGATTTTATAAATTACAACAGGCTCGGTGATTATATGTCAATAGGGGGTATTAGGATTGAGGATGATGTCCTGATAACTGAAAAGGGACACAGGCTACTCGGGCCCCCGATACCCAAGACCGTAAAAGAGGTAGAGGCAGTTTGCTCCTGACCGGCAGGTATATCCGGATATCCTGCCGGAAAACCTTTTAACACCTGAGCGCTCCTCTGTGCAAGTTCTTAAATTATTTATTATGGTTTGAGAGATGCCACGACTGTTTGCTATAAGTGATATCCACGGATGCTACGAGACATTTTATGAGCTTGTTGTAAATGTCATTGACCTGAAGAAAACAGATAAGCTTGTTCTTCTGGGCGACTATATTGACCGGGGAGAGCGGAGCAGGGAAGTGATAGACTTTATAATTGACCTTATTTTCAGGGGATTTGATGTTACACCCCTGAAGGGTAATCATGAGGTAATGCTCTGTGATGCATATACAGACAGCGATATGCTTCCATTATGGCATATGAACAGCGGTATAACAACGCTGGCCAGTTTCGGTATTCAGGATATAAGGGAAATGGAGAGCCATTACCTCGATTTCTTTAATAATTTGGAATATTATAAGTCATCAGGTAAATTTATTTTTGTCCATGCCGGATTCAATGATTATGCAAAAGATCCCTTTGAAGATACTAACCATATGGTCTGGGAATGCAGGCTGACCTATGGGAATCCTGTTCTGCAGGGAAAAACGATCATTCACGGACACAGGCCAAAAACAATCTCTTACATAAAAAAACTGATCGATGAGAAATCGAAAGTAATCCCCGTGGATACAGGATGCGTTTATGAAGAAGAGTATGGTTATGGCACCCTTACAGCACTTGAAGTGAGGTCCATGACGCTTTTTTCTATCCCTAATATATCCACTAATTATGCTTAAACCAGACCTCATATTAGGAAGGCCAGACATTAAGAGGAAGCGGTTCCCGATTTCACGGTACCCATTTTGTTTTATCATATGAAATGCGTATTTTTTGTCTTTAATATAGCTTAAAATTAAGGTCATAACAATGAGTAATACAATCACAGACCTCGAAAGAATTTCAGCCCGTCTCAGGTTCAATGTAATCAGGATGATAGGGGTCGGGCAAAAGGGTCATCTTGGAGGTTCCTGTTCACTGAGCGAAATAGTTGCGGTTCTTTATTTTCACCGGATGAAGCACGATCCCCGTAATCCCCGGTGGGCTGACCGTGACAGGTTCCTCCTGAGCAAGGGGCACGCCGCACTTATACAATATGCTGCTCTGGCCGAGGCAGGGTATTTCGACACCGGGGAGATTGATAAGGTGAAGCAGCTTGGAGCAATGCTGCAAGGACACCCTGATATGAAAACCACGCCGGGTATCGAAGGTAATACCGGATCTCTGGGACAGGGACTATCAATGGCTTGTGGTATGGCTGCCGGTCTCCGGCTCGACAGAAAGGATAATAAGGTATATTGTGTTATTGGCGACGGGGAAATAGCTGAGGGACAGATATGGGAAGCAGCAATGACTGCCTCGTATTATAAACTGGAAAACCTGTATGTCTTCCTTGATAAAAACAGGTTGCAGGCAACCGGGACCATTAAGGAGAGGTATGATACAAACCCGCTTGCTGAGAAATGGCGGTCGTTCGGCTGGTATGTTGCTGAAGCGGATGGTCACGATATCGGTCAGCTAATCGGCACCCTTGGCGATTGTGACAGGGCTAAGGGCTTACCAAAAATAATAATAGCCAGGACCATAAAAGGTAAAGGTATTCCCTTTGCAGAGAATGTAGTGGCTTTTCATAACGGGGAACTGACCCGGGAGCAATATGATATGGCATACCAGGAACTGTCACAAAAAACAAGACAATCATGAGCATACAGAATCAACGGCAGGTTTATGGAGAGACTTTGCTGGAGCTTGGTAAGGAAAACAATGATATTGTAGTGCTGGAAGCTGATCTGGGCAAATCTACCATGACATATCTCTTTGAACAGGAATTCCCTGACAGGTTTTTTGAGATGGGGATAGGAGAAGCAAATATGACATCATTTGCCGCAGGGCTGGCTTTAACAGGAAAGATCGCATTCACCAATTCGTTTGCTGTTTTTGCCGCCGGGAGATCATTCGATCAGGTAAGACAGGCTATCTGCATCCCCGGTCTGAACGTTAAGATAGTCGGATCGAGTGCCGGGTTATCCGATTTTGGTGATGGAGCCACCCATCAGTCTGTTGAAGACATTGCTATAATGCGGGCGATCCCAAACATGACTGTACTGGCGCCCTGCGATGGTACCGAGACCAGGAAGATGGTAAGGAAGATGGTAGAATATTACGGACCGGTATACCTGCGTATCAACAGGCACGATCTCCCTGATATGTTTCCCTTAAATGAAGAGTTTAAAATAGGAAAGCCCTGCCTTATAAAGGAGGGCAGGGACATTGTGATTTTTGCAAACGGGATCATGGTATCAAGATCTGTCCGCGCTGCAGAGCTCCTGGAAAAAGATGGGATATCTGTCAGGGTGGTGAATGTAAGCTCACTGAAACCTGTTGACGAAGAAGATATTAAGAACTTTGCATCCGGTGTGAGGGGAATCGTAACAGCGGAGGAACATTCATTAACCGGAGGGCTGGCAAGTATAGTAACTTATATATTAAGAGGCCATGGTATCCCGGTAACCACCATAGGGATAGAGGACCGTTTCGGCCAATCAGCACATAATTATGACGAACTGCTGGCAGAGTATGGGCTTACGACAGAGAACATTATTGCTTCAGTGAAGAAATTGGTATAACACCAATCATGTTTTATTCATAGATCAAGGGCTAAAGAGATTCAAATGCTTGTAATAGTTGTACTTATCCTATGTATCCTTTTCATAGTATTTTCCTCTGCCAGGTTCAGGATACATCCGTTTCTTGCATTGTTGTTTGCAGCCCTGGGCTTTGGACTGCTCACGGGGATGCCGTTGCCGGAGATAGTACAGTCATTGAACACAGGGTTCGGGAACACCCTGGGTTATATCGGTATTGTAATAGTGGCCGGTACCATTATCGGAATATTCCTTGAATTATCAGGCGGAGCCTATACCCTTGCCGACAGGATCTTAAAGATTATCGGAGAGAAACGTGTACCCCTGGCTATGTCCATTATCGGATGGTTTGTTTCCATACCTGTCTATGCCGACTCCGCTTTTGTAATAATCTCGCCTCTGAACAAGGCCCTTTCCAAAAGAGCTAAGATCTCCCTGGCTGGCTCTGCAATAGCTCTGAGCCTGGCACTGACGGCATCTCATTGTCTTGTTCCGCCCACACCCGGTCCTATTGCTGCTGCGGGTATACTTCAGGCCAACCTTGGCCTCGTAATACTATTTGGATTACCTGTAAGCCTGATAGCTTTATTATTCGGATGGTTGTTTGCTGTGAAGGTTGCTGCAAAAATGCCAATTGATGCCAATCCTGAAATGTCTGAAACAGAGATTGCCTCAAGGATAAAAGAGGCCCCCTCGCCTCTGAAGGCCATAAGCCCGATTGTCTTACCCATTATACTCATTGTTGGTAAATCGCTCTCGGATTTTCCTACTGATCCCCTGGGGACAGGTTTGGTTAAATCGGTTTTCAGCTTTATCGGGGAGCCTACCGTGGCTTTATTGATAGGAGTATTGCTGGCCTTCATGCTTCCAAAAAAACGTCATGAGGGGATCTATTCCGAGACAGGATGGGTAGGTAAAGCCCTTCTGAATGCTGCGATCATAATTCTGATCACAGGAGCAGGCGGGGCTTTCGGGAAGGTGTTGCAAAATTCCGGACTGGCCGGTACAATAGGGAACACTCTATCAAGGTTCAGCATCGGAATATGGCTGCCATTCCTCATAGCTGCAACAATTAAGACTGCCCAGGGATCATCAACCGTTGCCCTTATCACAACGGCATCTATTATTGCTCCCCTGCTGTCTTCCATGGGATTTACTTCCGATATTGCAAAAGCCCTGATGGTTCTTTCCATTGGATCAGGGGCCATGGTTGTATCGCATGCCAACGACAGCTTTTTCTGGGTGGTGACCCAGCTGTCGAGAATGGATATCCGGACAGGGTATAAACTGCATAGTATGGGGACTTTCATACTGGGAACCATTGCAGGAACGGTGATCTGGATCTTAAGTCTGTTATTTGAACGTGTATAATTAAATGATCAGGAAAATGGAAACGATGAAAGCTGTTGTTAAATATGCTGATGCTCCGGGTGCCACTGAAGTAAGGGATGTCCCCGTACCGGAGATCGGAGAAACGGACACCCTGGTGGAAGTTGCATATGTTGGCGTGTGTGGTACCGATCCCCACCTGCATAATAACACATCTGCATTTAAATTTGTAAAGCCTTTTATACTGGGACATGAATTTGCAGGTACCATTGTTAAAAAGGGCATTAAGGTGACAGGCTTTTCTGTGGGTGACAGGGTGACATCAGAAACACATGCAGAATACTGCGGTAAGTGCGCCCAGTGCAGGCAGAACAACTATCCGCTATGTAAAGAAAGAAAGGGCTACGGTTTTCATGTGGATGGCGCCTTTACACAATATGTGAAAGTGCCTGAAAGGATCTTACATCATGTTCCCCATAATGTCTCATTAAAGGCTGCCTCTATTACGGAACCTTTTTGTGTGGCATATAAAGCCCTTGTATGCAACAGCAGGGTGAATCCTGGTGATACAGTGGTAATAATCGGCCCCGGTTCAATAGGTATCCTGTGTGCCAGGCTGGCACAATTGTCAGGTGCGGCTGAAATAATTGTAGTAGGAACCTCGGGTGACGACAGGCGGCTCGGCTTTGCCAGGGAATTCGGAGCTACATTTACCATTAATTCATCCGTTGAGAATCCTTTAAGTAAAATAAGGTCATCAGGTGACGGATACGGTGCGGACCTGGTACTCGACCTTGCCGGAAGCTCCTCAACTCTCAAACTATCAATGGAGGCAGTGAGGCCTGCCGGGCAGATCACAAAGATTGGCTGGGGACGTGAACCCGTTGGTTTCAGCCTTGATCCTCTCATAGCAAAATCGGTGACCTTCAGAGGTCATTTCAGCCATACCTGGGATGTATGGGAGAAATGCCTGACAATTATGGGAAAAGGAATGATTGACCTGGAGAGGCTCATCACGCATGAGCTTGGCATAGACAGATGGGAGGAGGCGTTTGAGCTCAGTGAATCGAGGGAAGCAGTAAAGGTTGTTTTGACACCAGTTTAGTATTTAAAATATGATAAAAATGAAGAAAATAGGATTTATCGGTTTGGGCATCATGGGCAAGCCCATGGCCAGGAACCTTATTAAAGCAGGTTATTCATTAACAGTATTTGATATTGATGAAAGTGCCGTAAAGGAACTTGTTAACGATGGCGCTGAAGCTGCAAGATCATCAGCGGATGTGGCATCGAGATGTGAAGTGATCATTACCATGCTTCCGAATTCCCCGGATGTAAGACAGGCCGTCCTTGGTCCGGGTGGCGTGATAGAGGGAATTAAGCCTGATTCTGTACTCGTTGATATGAGCTCAATTGCACCGTTAACCTCCAAAGAAGTTGCTGAAAAGCTTCTTGAAAGGGAGGTTCTTATGCTGGATGCCCCGGTGAGCGGCGGAGAGCCAAAAGCCATCGAAGGGACACTGGCCATAATGGTTGGAGGCCCGGAGCTTGCTTTCAACAAGGTAAAAGATATCCTGGAGGTGATGGGAGGATCGGTGAAGCTTGTCGGAGATATAGGAAGCGGAAATATCACAAAGCTGGCCAACCAGATAATTGTGGCTTTGAATATTGCAGCAATAGGTGAGGCAATGGTCTTGGCAACAAAAGCCGGTGTTGACCCTGAAAAGGTTTTCCAGGCAATAAGGGGAGGCCTGGCGGGAAGTACGGCGCTCGATGCCAAAATGCCCCTGATCCTGGATGGTAACTTCAGACCCGGGTTCCGGATAGAGCTTCATATAAAAGACCTTATGAATGCTCTTGACACGGCAAAGGAATTAGATTCGCCTGCTCTTCTCACAAGTCATGCTCTCGAGATCATGAAAGCACTCCAGGCAGATGGCAAGGGAAAAGACGACCATGGCGGCATTATACAGTATTATGAGAAATCGGCGAAAGTTGAAGTAAGGAAGAAGCATTAATTCCTGGCAGGAGCCTGTCTTCTTGCCTGACCGGGGAAAACGATAAGGCTCTCATGTCCTTCTGCATCAACCGATTGTATTCCAAAGAAATAGTTATCCTTCGAATAAGGGAGAGTTATTTCATTACCTGTCACAAGTATCTTTTTTTGCCACAGCGGCTGGTAGGTTTCCCTCATCTGGATATAATAACCTGAAGGTTTTACTCCATTGTCAGGTGTTTCCCACCTAAGAGTGGTATTATTAGTCAGACCGGATGTAACGATACCACAATTAGCCGGTTCATAAGGCGCAAGAGCCAGGCTGGCAACCGCTGCCAGGTTCACACCGGCATTTTTTCTTACATATTCATAATCGACATATTCAGGCAGATCACCTTCCTGTATTCCATTGACAATAGCAGGAACTTTATGAGTACGATCGTAGTTCTCGTTATACTCGGTCAGTCTTACAGCTGTGAATCCTTCCTGGCAGAAGGGAGTATGATCGCCACCCCTCCCGAACCGGTCGTTCCTGAAGACCAGAGTAACTTCGATCTGGTCGACGTATCTCTCCCCGGTCTCCTTAATGTAACGTGCAAGCTGACGGGCCTTGCCGTCGTTTTCCCCCGATGTGTATCTTCTTAGTGAAGCCATCTGTTCTGTCTCATATGCAGGCACTCCTTCACTGAAGACCCGTAGTCTCGTATTATCTTGTAGCAAGGTCCCACTCGATCCGCTGTTACCTATCATATCATTATTCAGCATTGCAATTATGTTCCACTTTTCCTCCTTTGCCCTGGTTGCCATATGCTTTGCACCATACAATCCATGTTCCTCCCCTGAAACAGCCGTGAAGACTATCGTAGCTGAAAATTCCCGTGATGACATTATCCTGATCATTTCAAGCATTGCTGCAACACCTGAACCATCGTCGTTTGCACCGGGGGCGAAGCTGGTATTATCATTGTCGAGTGCTGCCCTGGAATCCAGATGGGCACTTACCAATATTATCCTGTTATCGCCTGGATTCGTACCCTTCAGGGTGGCCACAACATTCTTCAGTCTTACTTCCCTGGGGATCCTCTGCCCCTCGCCACCCACTGTATATTCATCAAACTCAACAGTAAGCCTGCCCCCTGATGACGGGATGCTTTTCTCCATTTCTGCCTTTACCCGGCTCCATGCGGCGCCTATCCCTTTGGCCGGGTCATCCTGCACACTCATGTTATGACGGGTATGAAAAGACACCATTTTCCGGACATCCTGTTCAATCCTTCCCCTTGAGATCTCATCAACCATTTTCCTGATTTGAGGATCGCGTTTAATTATCGTTTGTGCATGTGTGGCATAAACAAGGCTTAAAAGAACAAAAATTGAAAGCGTTTTTTTCAACATAATATATATTTAAAGGCAAGATTATTACAGGAATCTCTGTGTCCCTCCGTATTTTCTCTGTGCCGCTCGGCGTAAGTTCTTCATGTCTGAATGCAGAGATATAGAATTCATGCGGAGAGGCACAGAGTAAAGCGGTTATTTAAAATGCTGTGTAGTATTCCCTGTTGAGGCGGGCGATATTTACCAGTTTGATCTCTTTCGGACATTCTGCTTCACAGGCTCCTGTGTTGGAACAGTTCCCGAAGCCCAGCTCGTCCATCTTTTCTACCATGGCCCTTACCCTCTCCTTTGCCTCTGTCCGGCCCTGGGGAAGGAGTGCGAACTGCGAGATCTTCGCTGACACAAATAACATGGCCGAGGCATTTTTACATGCTGCCACACAGGCTGCACACCCGATACATATCGATGCATCGAAGGCATCATCAGCTTTTTTCTTTTGTACAGGGATTGAATTTGCTTCGGGTGCGGCACCGGCATTGACAGAGATAAATCCTCCGGCAGCCTGTATCTTGTCAAAAGCAGACCGGTCGACTATCAGATCCTTGATCACAGGAAACGGCTTTGCCCTCCACGGTTCTATCCATACTGTGTCTCCATCACCGAAATATCGCATCGAAAGATGGCATGTGGTTATTGCCTGAACCGGTCCGTGTGGATGCCCGTTGATATACATACCGCACGATCCGCATATCCCTTCGCGGCAATCGTGGTCGTATGCCACAGGATCCTTATCTTCCTCGATAAGCTTCTTATTCAGTGCATCAAGCATCTCCAGGAATGCCATTTCCGGTGAGACATTATCCATTTTGTAGGTCTCAAAACGGCCTTTTGCCTTACTGTTCTTCTGACGCCATATCTTTAAAGTTAGCTTCATATCTTTTATGTTATACTATATTAATTGTATGCTTTATAATAAAACCTTTACGCCGTTGTGCCTTTACGCCTTTGCACCTTTACTTATAACTTCTCACTTTCATCTCCACCTCCACAAACTTAAGTTCTTCCTTATGAAGGATATGAGCTTTGTCGTCACCGGCATATTCCCAGGCTGCTACATAGGCAAACTCATCATCGTTCCTGAGCGCTTCCCCGTCGGGAGTCTGGTGTTCCTCCCTGAAATGTGCTCCACACGATTCTTCCCTGTTGAGGGCATCGGTAATGAGAAGGGCTGCGAGCTCAAAATAGTCTGCGACCCGGCCTGCTTTCTCCAGTTCCATATTAAGTTCACTTATCGTTCCCGGAACATTTAGATCCCTCCGGAACTCCTCTTTCAGATCGTTGACCAGTACCTGTGCTTTTTTAAGTCCTTCCTCATTTCTTATCATCCCGCAGTAGTCCCATATTATTTTGCCCAGTCGTTTATGAAAAGATGAGGCGGTCTGTTTTCCTTTTATTGATATGAGTTTTTCAAGTTTTTCAATAACAGCTTTTTCGGTCTCCTCGAATTCCGGTCTGTCTGTTGAGATCCTGGGTACACGTATATCGTCGGCCAGGTAATTGCTTATTGTATTTGGCAGGATAAAATATCCGTCGCCGGAAGCCTGCATCAATGAGCTTGCACCCAGCCGGTTAGCGCCATGATCGGAAAAATTGGATTCTCCTATTGCATACAGACCCGGAATGGTGGTCATAAGTTCATAGTCGACCCACAGTCCTCCCATTGTATAATGGCCTGCAGGGTAGATACGCATAGGGCTTTCATATGGATCTGAGCCGGTGATTGTTTTGTACATCTCGAACAGGTTGCCATATTTATTTTCTATAGCTTCCTTTCCCTGTTTTTGTATCGCATCCCTGAAATCGAGGTTAACTGCAAGGCCCGTTTCACTAACCCCGTAGCCTGCATCACACCGTTCTTTTGCAGCTCTCGATGCAACGTCGCGCGGGACAAGGTTTCCGAAAGCAGGGTACCTTCGTTCAAGATAATAGTCTCTCTCCTCTTCAGGGATGTCGTTTGCGGGCCTGGTATCGCCTTTGGCTTTCGGGACCCATACACGGCCGTCGTTACGAAGCGATTCCGACATAAGTGTGAGTTTTGACTGGAACTCGTTTAACTGTGGAACACATGTGGGGTGTATCTGAACAAAGCTTGGATTGGCAAATAATGCTCCTTTTTTATGAGCCTTCCATGCTGCTGATGCGTTGGAGTTTACTGCAAGTGTTGAGAGGTAATAAACAGTTCCGTATCCCCCTGTAGCCAACACCACTGCATGAGCTCCATGTCTTTCTATTTCCCCTGTTATCAGGTTACGGGCTATTATCCCGCGGGCCTTGCCGTCTATCAGTACCAGGTCGAGCATCTCGCGGCGCGGATACATGGTAACATTGCCCTTGTTAATCTGTCTGCTGAGTGATGAGTATGTACCGAGAAGGCATTGCTGACCTGTTTGTCCTTTGGCATAAAAGGTTCTTGAAACCTGTACTCCTCCAAACGAACGCGTAGTGAGAGTGCCACCGTAATCACGTGCAAACGGGACCCCTATCGCGGTGTAGTGGTCGATCACATCATTACTTACTTCGGCTGCCCTGTATACATTGGCTTCGCG
>CAYQBZ010000034.1:0-14435 GCA_964415855.1 uncultured Rikenellaceae bacterium | reverse complement strand
AGGATGGGCGCCCAGGCTTCAGCTCCTTACAGGGATGAGATTATATAACATTGAAAGGACCCTGAATGCAAGGCCCTTTCACCTGACATTAAGTAAAAATTTTTATGTATCATGAAAATCCAATTGTCCATATTTCTGCTGGCAATATTATTTTTCCAAAGCTGTTCAAACCAGTCCGTCAAACCTGTCAAAATCATTTTTGACAGCGACCTGGGTCCCGATTATGATGATGTAGGGGCTCTGGCATTTCTGCATGCAATGGCAGACAGCGGAAAAGCTGAAATAATTGCTACTCTTTCATCGAATAAAAACAGGCTTGTAGTGCCCTCAATAGAGGTGATAAATACTTATTTCGGACGCCCTGGCATACCTCTTGGAGCTCCAAAAACAAACGGGGTCAGCCTGGGATCATCACAGCACTGGGCAGATTCAATTGTGGCAAAATACCCGCATACCTTACGATCGACCGACGAAGCACCTGATGCTGTTGAGGTATACAGGAAGTTACTGAATGAACAGCCCGACAACAGCGTTACAATTGTTACTGTCGGATTTCTTACCAATCTTTACAACCTTCTTAAATCAGGACCGGATAACATATGCCAGATGGATGGAATTGAACTGGCAGGTAAAAAGGTGAAATTGCTTGTATCAATGGCCGGTAAGTTTCCTTCCGGAAGGGAGTTCAACGTATATAAGGATTCAACAGCTTCGAAGTTCGTTTTTGATAACTGGCCGGGCGAGGTGATCTTCACCGGATTCGAAATAGGCTGGGAAATACGCACAGGATTAAGGTTGATTGCATCAGGCGCTGATAACAGCCCGGTAAAAGATGTCTTCAGGATAAGCATACCTCTATCGGAACAGGACAGGGATGGAAGGATGAGCTGGGATGAAACAGCAGTACTTATTGGGGTTTATGGAACTGATGGATTTTTCGATACTGTCAGGGGAAAGATTACAGTAAATTCTGACGGGAGCAACGGATGGGAAGATGATCCGGGTGGAAGGCAGATTTACGTGAAGCAGAAAATGCCTGTCCCTCAGATGAGCAGGTTCATTGAAGACAGGATGATGCATATACCTATGAAAAAATGATACCAATTACTGTAAATGACCGTACAATATATATTAATCACATTATTATGAAGAAAACTACCTTCCTGATCATCCATCTGGTCTTTCTTATATGTGTTTTCTCCTGCAAAGATGCACCGGAGGAGTTCAGGATAATAAGACCTGACGTCCTTAGAGACAAAATTGCAGGTGGCTGGGCCGGTAAGATGATTGGGGTTACCTACGGAGCTCCGACTGAATTCCGTGCACAGGGAAAGATCTATACGGATACCATCAGGTGGAACCCGTCTGAGATAAAAGGAAGCATATGGCAGGATGATATCTATGTACAACTTACCTTCCTGATGTCAATGGATAAATACGGGATCGATGCGCCATCAAAAAAATACCAGGAGATGTTTGCCAAAGCAGGCTATCCTTTGTGGCATGCAAACATGCAAGCAAGGAAGAACTATTACGACAGTATATTTGCCCCGCTGTCAGGTAGTCCTGAATACAATATTCACGCTGACGATATTGATTTTCAGATAGAAGCTGATTATATTGGATTTATGTGTCCCGGCATGCCTCATACAGCAGCCACGATAGCAGATAAGATAGGTCGTATCATGAATTACGGTGACGGAATATACGGAGGAATATTTGTTGCAGCACTATATTCCGAGGCTTTTTTTGAATCGGATATTTCCAAGATCGTAAACAACGCACTGCAATCAATTCCCTCGGAGAGCGACTATTTCAAGATAGTAAATGATGTTATCAAGCTGCACCGGCACTACCCAACCGACTGGCAGGCTGCGTGGAACGAACTTGAACAGAAATGGGGTGATGTTGATATCTGTGGTGCCGGATCAACTTTTAATATTGATGCTAAACTCAATGGAGCGTACATTGTCATGGGATTATTGTATGGTGACGGTGATCCCTACAGGACACTTGAGATAGCTACACGCTGCGGACAGGACTCTGACTGCAATCCTTCAAACGCAATGGCTGTACTTGGTGTAATTTCAGGATTCAGCGGTCTACCTGAACAGATGCAGGAAGGGGTAAAAGCCATTGGCGACTCGCTTTTTATTAACACTACTTACTCGTATAATACTGCTGTTAATAATACGACTAAATATGCTTATGATCTCATTAAGCAGGATGGTGGCAAGGTGACTTTTAACAAGGTCATGATAAAGATGCAGACGCCTGTTGAACCTGATCTGGAGATCTCATTCCCTGATGTTGTATTTGACAGCAGAATTTCAATCTTTGATGAAAAGGAATGGACATTCAGTGGCAACTGGCAGCCAAATGAAGTCAAAAGCAGGAACGGTCAGGTCCGGAGACAATCAATGTACGCCGAAAACAATGGCGATGAGCTTGCCATGGAATTCTCAGGTACAGGAATTTCAATAGAAGGAAACTGGTACAGGGATGGCGGGAAGGCAGATATCTATGTGGACGGGGAACTTCATCGCGTTATTGACACCTATTATGACTTTGCAGGACAGCAACATACGGCAAGTATATGGCATGTTATGAACCTTGTGCCCGGCGACCATAAAGTCCGGCTCGTGGTTAAGGGGGAAAAGCGTCCCGAATCTTCGGGAACCAGGGTATATGTTACATCAGCTATAATTTTCAAAACGGAACCTAAGAAAAATGAATCCTGGAAATTTTCCTTCGAGCAATGATAACTATCAAGAAGAGAAATTGTTTCAAGCTTATGTTCCAGATTCTTAAGTAATATCATTTTAAAACTTTAAGTACTCAAAACTCTAACTTACTCCAAACTTCAGAAAGATGTTCATACCTCAAACCTATTCACTGGCTATAATTCTCTGCTTTGTAACAATGCTTTGCTGGGGATCATGGGGAAACACACAGAAACTTGCAGGCCGATCCTGGCGCTTCGAACTGTTTTACTGGGATTATGTCCTTGGTATAATGCTCTTTTCACTATTACTTGGCTTCACTCTCGGGAGCAACGGTGTGCACGGAAGAAGATTTCTTGATGACATGGGCCAGGCTGATCCTCATAACATTATAAATGCCATGCTTGGAGGAGTAATCTTCAATGCTTCCAATATTCTTCTGGTTGCAGCAATGGCCATTGCCGGTATGGCACTGGCTTTTCCTGTAGGAGTCGGTATTGCACTGGCTCTTGGTGTTATTGTTAATTATGTATTTGCCCCACACGGGAATCCAGCATGGCTGTTTGGCGGGGTTGCACTTATTGCTGCTGCTATAATACTTGATGCTGTTGCATACAGGAAACACAGTGCATCTTTGCAGAAGGTATCAGGCAAAGGCATTCTCCTTTCTGTCTCGGCAGGTGTTCTTATGGCACTCTTTTACAGGTTCGTGGCAAGCTCAATGGTAACAAGCTTTGAAGTCCCGGAGGCTGGTAAACTAACTCCATATACAGCGGTATTTTTCTTTGCGACAGGTGTCCTGGTGAGCAACTTCCTGTTTAACTACCTGATTATGAAGAGGCCCGTTGAAGGAGAACCTCTGACATTCAGCGACTATAAACAAGGAACCCTTAGTGTTCATCTTACAGGTATCCTGGGAGGTGTTATCTGGAACATCGGCATGTCGATGAGCATTATTGCTTCAGGTAAAGCAGGTTTTGCAATATCCTATGGGCTGGGCCAGGGAGCCACTCTCATTGCTGCCCTGTGGGGTGTCTTTATCTGGAAAGAATTCAAAGGAGCCTCAAAAAGTGTAAGCACACTGGTATTCCTGATGTTTCTGGCATATCTTTCAGGACTGGCATTGCTGGTATATGCAGGATCGTAATAAGGAAAAGTATCATCCCTTGTTTTTGCCCCTGTCCCTGACCGTTGTCTGGGGCTGATGATAAACAAGCGAACTGGGAGGAACACTTTCTGTAAGCCAGACATTCCCTCCAATTATACTGTCATGACCTATGATGGTATCTCCTCCTAAGATTGTACTTCCTGCATATATGATGACATTATCCTCAATTGTAGGATGCCTTTTTGTGGAAGCCATTCCCTTATCAACACTCAGGGCTCCTATGGTGACTCCCTGGTACAGTTTTACCCTGTTCCCGATTATTGCAGTCTCACCTATTACCACTCCGGTTCCATGGTCGATAAAGAACTCCGATCCTATGGAGGCTCCCGGATGTATATCTATACCTGTAACCGAATGGGCATGCTCTGTCATAACCCTGGGAATAACGGGTACCCTAAGTCCCGCCAGACAATGGGCCAACCTGTATACCAGAATAGCAAAAAATCCCGGATAGGCCATTATTACCTCGTCTATCTCAGTCGCTGCCGGATCATTTAACTGGAGAAATGCAGCATCTTCTTCAAGCTGTTTCTTTATTGTAGCAATCTTTGAAAAAAAGTGATCTGCTATCATGCCCGGTTCATCAGGCAACCTCCTCCTTAGCGGTTTAAGTAAGCCGATCAGCAGTTTCCTCAGTTTGTTCCTGCTACATGGCCTGTAGCCTCCCCCCTCAATAACAGGGAAAAGGCAGGCTGCCATTTTCCCTGAAAATTCCGCAACCCTGCTCTTCGACGGGAAATCATCCCGTGCGAACTTACTTCCAATAAGTCTTATAACAGTAACCATTACAGATACTTAAATTCACCCGATACTATTTCTGACATACTGATCCCATTAGCTTTGTCAACCGGTACTTGTTGGTTCAGAAAGATCTTCCTCAAATGCATCAATATTGAATTTATACCTGCCTTCAAAGAACTCGACTATAGTGGAAGCATCTTTACAGGCATTCCCAAGGCAGGTTGATGCGCCCGGTGAAGGAGTAATGTTAAATATTATATTATCCCCTGTAAGTTTTGCCTCTCCCATCTCGAGTTTCCGGGTGGTGTTATTGACAATTTGTGGCCTTGTGCCTCCTATTCCCCTGGCAAATTTAAGCTCCTTCAATTGAATGGTGGGAACAATTTTACGTGTTTCCCTGACAAAGAGCCGTTTGCCAATGTATGGCAGATCATACAGGATGTTCCTGAGATTAAAAAAAAGCAGGTCCTTGTCAAACAAGATCTTTATCAGACTGATAACCGGGCTAATACCCAGTCCGAACGTTTTCCAGTATTCAAAGAAAGTTGACATATTATGCCTTTCGAGGAGGAATATTGGTTTGGCAGTCGGACCAAATCTGGTGATGTTTGCATTATGTACCTCAGGGTCCCCGTGTATAGCTGCGAAAGGGAGTTTAGGCGTCTGGATGGTATACACCTTTCCGTTCAGGACCTTTGGTGAAACATAGAAGCTTCCTGCCATGGAAAGTACAGAAAGGTTCTTTCCATATCCCAGGGATTTTGCAAACATGACACTGTGACCCCCCGCAGCTATCACAACTACACTGGCTTTAATATCACCTTTATCAGTTTTTACGGAGTAGTGGCCCTCACTTTTGGAAAGACTAAGAAGCCTGGTATTCAGATGTATTTCCAGTCCGGGATTCTCTTTCTTTGCATTTTCAGCAAAAGAATGGCAAAGTAGTTTATAATCAACAGTGTATCCATCTTCTGTCACTAATGCAAGTATCTCCTGACCGGGATCCCTGCCTTCCACCACCCTTGGTTCAATTTTCCCTATTTCATCCTTTCCTATAACACGCAAACCGGGGAAAACATTGCTGAATGTAATGAACCTCTTGTTCAGATTATCAACCTGGTCGCTGCCAACTGCAAGGACCATCTTTGAGTATTTGCTGAATATCCTTGTATTTCCTCCTGCAAGCTTTTCCTTCTCAAGGTACATTTTGACCATATCGGCCATCAGCTTCACGCTTTTCGCTTTCTCCAGGGTATAATTGGTCTCAATATCACCGAAATGCAGTGTCTGGCTGTTTTTTGTCGATGCTGAATTTACCAGGCCTAATTCGGAGTATTTCTCAATAAGGCCAACATCCCTGATATCGGTATACTTGCTTAAAGTGTAAAGCAAGCCAGTACCTACAACACCTCCTCCTACTATAAGCACCTCATATTCTGGGCGTTTGCCACTCATCTGGTTATTCTCTTTTATCCAGCGGGACATATTCCCGTTTACCGTAAACGTTTTTAAATGCAGGTCTTACAATTCTTTTTGCACAGAAGGTGAGTTCCTCAATCCTGTGAGTACACCACCCGGCAACTCTTGCAACAGCAAACAAGGGAGTAAAAAGTTCCTTGGGTATATCAAGACATGAGTATACAAAGCCGGAGTAATAATCAACATTAATACAAACAACCTTGGTTGCCCTCTCACCCTTGAAAACTCTGAAAACCTCGGGAGTTAGTTTTTCTACGAGAGAGTAGAGTTCAAACTCGTCAAGCCGACCCTTCTCTATAGCGAGATCTCTTGCTTTAGCTTTCAGAAGGATTGCCCTTGGATCGGAAATGGTATAAACGGCATGACCGATACCATATATTTTTCCTGAAAAGTCATTTGCCTTTTTATTGAGGATCTTAAGAAGGTATTCCTCAACCTCTTTTTCACTTGTCCAATCCTTGACATTTGCTTTCATATCTTCCATCATCTCAAGGACTTTAAGATTTGCTCCACCGTGTAATGGCCCTTTCAATGATCCAATAGCGGAGGTAACTGATGAATAGATATCCGTCTCAGATGAGCTGGTGACTCTCATTGTAAAAGTTGAGTTATTTCCACCGCCATGTTCAGCATGAAGCACCAGACACAGATCAAGGATGTCAGCCTCAAGTCTTGAAAAACCATCACAATCGCCTTTTATCAGGTAAAGGAAATTCTGTGCCGGGCTCATACTGGGCTGTGGGTGACGAATAGACAAAGTCAATCCTTTATACAGATGCCTTAATGCCTGGTATGCATATGCAGCAATGGTAGGAAATTTAGCAATAACATTTAAAGATTGCCTGATCATGTTATTAAGCGAGATATCATCAGCTTTATCATCAAGTATATACAATCCCAGGCATGACCTTGCAAGCATGTTAAGTACGTCTTTACCTTTCATTGAAAGTATCATGTCCTTTACGAAATCATCCGGCAGGGCCCGTTGGGAAGCCATATACTCCGAAAATTCCTCAAGCTCACTCCTGTTGGGAAGCCTTCCTGTAATCAGAAGATAGACTGTTTCATCAAAACCATGGCGCCTTTCTTTCTGGAAACCCATTGCAATATCCTGAATATCAAGCCCCCGGTACATAAGTCTTCCCGGAATGGCAAGTACTTTATCTCCCTCCTTCTTATACCCGACAACATCGCCAATGTTTGTAAGTCCTGCTATAACGCCTGTTCCATCCTTATTCCGGAGCCCACGTTTCACATCAAACTGGTCAAATAATGCTGGATCAATCTGGCATGCCTTATTTACCGATTCCTCCATCTTTGCAAAAAAACTATTGTCTTCCATAATATTTCAATATTTAGAGATTAGGTTTACATATTAGATATAATAGCATCCGCAAATTGAGATGTTTTTAATAATTCAGCATTATCCATGAGACGGTGGAAATCGTAGGTCACCTTTTTGTTTTGTATGGTACGTTCCAATCCTGTATAGATGCTTTCAGTTACTTTCTCCCACCCCATGTAATCGAACATCAGTGCTCCGGATAGGATCACTGAGCCGGGATTTACCTTATCCTGGCCTGCATATTTTGGAGCAGTGCCATGTGTTGCTTCAAAAATAGCATGTCCGCTTTCATAGTTTATATTTGCTCCCGGGGCGATACCAATACCACCGACTATTGCTGCCAGTGCGTCGGAGATATAATCCCCGTTAAGGTTTAATGTAGCGATTACAGAATATTCGGCAGGTCTTGTAAGTATCTGCTGGAGAAAAGCATCTGCTATGACATCTTTGACAATAACCTTTCCATCTTCAACAGCCTTATCCTGTATCTCATTGGCTACTTTAACTCCCTGTTTGTTAGCAATCTGTGTATGTTGTGACCATGTAAATACCTCATTACTAAACTCCCTTTCAGCCAGTGCATATCCCCATTTCATAAAAGATCCTTCGGTGAATTTCATAATATTTCCCTTATGGACCAGGGTTACAGAGGGTAATTTCTTTTCAACCGCAACCCTAATAGCCTGTCTTACCAGCCGTTCAGTACCTTCCACGGAAACCGGTTTTATCCCAATAGATGTTGTATTAGGGAACCTGATCTTCTTCACTCCCATTTCTTCAATAAGAAATTTCTTAACCTTATCAGTTTCAGGAAATCCGTTCATAAACTCTATCCCTGCATAGATATCTTCCGTATTTTCCCTGAAAATATGCATATTAACCCTCTCAGGATGTTTAACCGGACTTGGCACACCACTGAAATACTTTACAGGACGATAGCATGTATAAAGATCCAGTTCCTGACGCAGAGCTACGTTAAGTGAACGCATACCTTCTCCAACAGGTGTTGTGAGAGGCCCCTTGATACCAACAAGATATTCCCTGAAGCTTGAAAGGGTTTCCTGGGGTAGCCAGTTGCCTGTCTTATTAAATGCCTTTTCACCGGCAAGTACTTCTTTCCAGGCTATTTTCCTTTTTCCGCCATAGGCCTTTTCAACAGCAGCATCAAAAACTCTCACAGATGCGTTCCAAATATCAGGGCCGGTACCATCGCCTTCAATGAATGGGATTATAGGATTTTCCGGGACGTGTAATTTCCCGTTTGCAACACTGATTTTTTCGGGTGTCATACTGATTTTTTAATTAAAATAACATTTTTTATAAAAATAATAATTTCAGCCTATCAGACATAAATTATTTTACTTATCTGATCACTTTTTTTCATTTGACATCCTGATAAGATTCAAAGCACTTCCCGCCCTGAACCAGTCTATCTGGGTCATGTTACAGGAATGATTGACCATAAAGGTATCGTTTGTACCGTCGGAGTGATGTGCAACTACCTGTAGTTGTTTTCCGGGTGCAAACTCTTTCAGACCTGTAATATCTATTTTATCATCCTCCCTGATTAGATTGTAATCATCTTTATCTGAAAAAGTCAGTGGTAATACCCCCTGTTTCTTAAGGTTTGTTTCGTGTATACGGGCAAACGACTTAACAATAACTGCCTTCACATTAAGGTATCTTGGCTCCATAGCAGCATGTTCACGGGAAGATCCTTCTCCAAAATTCTCTTCGCCAACCACGATGGAAGAGATTTCGGCTCTTTTATAGGCTCCTGCTACTGCAGGAACTGCTTCATATTGCTTTGTTAACTGATTAAAAATAAGGTTTGTCTTATCATTGAAACTGTTTACAGCACCTATCATATAATTATTTGAGATGTTCTCCAGATGCCCGCGGTATTTAAGCCAGAATCCTGCCATGGAGATATGATCGGTTGTACATTTCCCTTTTGTTTTAATGAGCAGGTGAAGATTGGTAAGATCCGCTCCGCTCCATTCCTCAAATGGCTCCAGGGGCTGTAACCTGTCAGAACCAGGGGCAATAATGATATCAGCTCCAGGTCCGCTCTTTGCAGGAGCCTGGTAACCAGTTTCAATAGTACCAAATCCCAGTGGAGGCAGTTCAAGTCCCTCAGGTGGTGGCAGCTTAACCTCTTTCCCTTCCGAGTTGATCAGTGTATCTTCAACAGGATTGAAATCAAGCTTACCTGATATTGCTATGGCAGTTACAATTTCAGGAGAGGCTACGAAAGCATTTGTATTGGGATTTCCGTCAGTTCTTTTCGCAAAATTCCTGTTAAAGGAGTGGATCACTGTGTTTACCTGCTGTTTATCAGAGCCTTTACGATCCCATTGTCCGATACATGGTCCGCAGGCATTGGCAAAAACCTCACCTCCTATTCTTTCAAACATAGATAGAAAACCATCACGTTCGGCAATAAACCTGATCTGCTCGGAACCCGGTGTTATCTTAAATTCCGATTTTGCTTTCAGTTTAAGGTCCAACGCATTCCTTACAACTGATGCTGCGCGTGAAATATCCTCGTAGGAAGAATTGGTGCATGAACCTATCAATCCTACTTCAACATCCACCGGCCACCCATTTTTGGCAGCTTCCTCCTTCATACGCGACAGAGGAGTTGCAAGATCGGGAGTGAATGGTCCGTTAATATATGGTTCAAGCTGCGACAGGTTGATCTCAACATACTGGTCATAGTACTTTTCCGGATCAGAATAGACTTCCGGATCGGCTGACAGATGAACTTTGTTCTGCCCTGCAAGATCAGCCACCTCTTTTCTGCCTGTTGCTGCGAGGTATCTTATCATTGAATCATCAAACCTGAAGATGGAACATGTAGCTCCTGTTTCTGCACCCATATTGCAGATTGTTGCTTTTCCGGTACAGGATAGTGCCTCAGCTCCTTCACCAAAGTACTCGATAATACTGCCTGTTCCACCCTTAACGGTAAGTAATCCAGTCAGCTTCAGGATGATATCTTTCGCAGAGCACCATCCGTTAAGCTTTCCTGTAAGCTTAACGCCTATTATCCTGGGGAACTTCAACTCCCAGCCCATGCCTGCCATAACATCAACGGCATCAGCACCTCCCACACCAATAGCTATCATCCCCAGCCCTCCTGCATTGGGGGTATGTGAATCCGTACCTATCATCATCCCGCCCGGAAAGGCATAGTTTTCAAGGACTATCTGATGGATAATACCGGCCCCGGGCTTCCAGAAACCAATACCATACTTGTTGCATGCCGAACTCAAAAAATCATACACTTCTTTGTTAGTTACACCGGCCGATCTCAGATCATCCAGGGCCCCTGATTTAGCCATTATCAGGTGATCACAATGCACTGATGCAGGAACAATTGATTTTTCTTTCCCAGCCATCATAAACTGGAGCATGGCCATCTGGGCAGTAGCATCCTGCATTGCAACCCTGTCGGGCGCAAAATCAACATAATCGGCACCACGGTTAAATGATCCTTTAAGATTCTTATCATAAAGATGACTGTACAGGATCTTTTCACTTAAGGTAAGCGGGTGTCCTGTTTTATTTCTGATTGTGGTAATTTTTACAGCCAGTTCCCTGTAATAATCTTTTAGCATTTCAAAATCGAATATCATACTGAACTTATTTTAAATTGTTTATTGCCTGATTTGTCCGTTACCCTCAACGATCCATTTGCACGAAGTCAGCGCCTCAAGGGCCATCGGACCTCTTGCATGAAGTTTCTGAGTGGAAATACCTATCTCGGCACCAAGACCGAACTGAGCCCCGTCGGTAAATGCAGTAGAAGTATTACTATAGACCGATGCAGCATCTACCAGCTTGAAAAACATATCTATACGATTAGTGTCTTCAGAGATTATAGCCTCGCTGTGTTTGGAACTGTATGCTGAGATATGTATCAAGGCTTCCTCAAAGCTAGCAACTGTTTTAATCGACATCTTATAGGAAAGGAACTCCGTACCAAAGGAATCGGGAGTTGCTTTTTTAAGAAGATCAGAAGGGTATTTCCCATCTAACGCATTGTATGATTTTTCATCAGCATACAGTATAACTGATGACTCCTGACAAAGGCCCACAAGATAATCAATGTCATTAAGACGCTTTTCATGCAGAACGAGGCAGTCGAGAGCGTTGCAAACGCTTACCCTTCTTGTTTTGGCATTATTTATTATGTTCCTTCCTTTTCCCCTGTCACCAAATTCATCAAAGTAGGTGTGACATATACCGGCGCCTGTCTCAATTACCGGGATGGAAGCATTCTCCCTTACGTAATCTATAAGGTTCCTGCTTCCCCGGGGAATTATCAGATCAACATATTCCCGCGCATTCAGTAATTGTGTTGTTTCATCTCGCCCGGCCGGCAATAGCGCCAATATATCCTTATCAAGGCCACTGTTTTCAAGAACAGACCTTATTATATCCACTATTGCCGTATTTGAGTATATGGCATCGCTTCCTCCCTTTAAGATACAGGCGTTTCCTGATTTAAAGCAAAGAGAAAAAACATCAAACGTCACATTAGGTCTTGCTTCATAAATAATACCAATCACACCAAAAGGAACAGAAACTTTAGATACTGTGAGTCCGTTTGGCATGGTATTCTTCATCTGTATTTTTCCCAGCGGGCTTGGCAGTGATGCTACATTTCTTATATCACCAGCAATATCATCTATTCGTTCGGGAGTCAGTAACAAACGATCGTACCTGGGATCAAATCTGTCCATTCGCTCCAGGTCTTTCAGGTTTTCAGTAATAATGAATTTCTTATTCTCAATAGTTGCCCCTGCGACCTTTAACAGGATATTGTTTATTTTATCAGTTCCCAGAACATTCAATGTCCTGCTGGCTGCAACTACTTTCTTAAATACTCCGGTGCAATCCATATTTGATCATGCTGTTTCTTGTTAACTACTCCTACTTAAGTTTTAAATCACTTTTTATCTTCTCATTTATCACCAGGTAATCGTAATGAATAAATGGTTTACTTAACTTTTCTCCTATTTGCTGCTCAACCTTCCTGGAGTCATATTGAGCTTTGCCCAACCCGATATTGTTACCCTCCTCATCAAATATTCTTACGATATCGTCCCTCATAAAATATCCCTCCACCCTTGTTATTCCTATCGTCAGCAGACTTGTTGCCTTCTCGCCAAGGAGAGCCTCCCTGGCCCCGTCATTAATAATAACGGCACCTTTGGCAAATGTATCGGAATGTGAAAGCCATTTTTTCACTCCGGTTTCTTTTTTATTGCTGGCAACAAAATGTGTATAAGGAACCTCTTTCCTGTTTATAATATCCCTTATTATTGAGTCACGATGGCCATTGGCTATGAATACATCCACGCCCTGGGAAGCTATTTTCCTGGCTATCGTACACTTAGTAATCATCCCTCCCCTGCCAAAACCCGATTTAGCTTTTGAGATATATTTTTCAAGATCATCAGTATCCCCTTCAATCCTGGTTATGAGCTCTGTTCCGTTATAACCCGGCGCACCGGTAAAGACACCATCAACATTTGAGAGTATTATGAGGGTCTTACAGTCCATCATCGATGAAATAAGACCTGACAATTCATCATTGTCTGTAAACATCAGCTCATGTGTTGAAATTGTATCATTCTCATTTACAATGGGCAGAACGTTGTTCTCGAGCATAGCCGTAATGCAGTTCTTCATGTTCAGATAGTGCCTCCGGTCCCTGAAACTGTCTTTTACTGCAAGTACCTGTCCGGCCTGTATCCCATACTTGCCAAACAGAAACTGGTAGCTGGACATAAGTTTGACCTGACCTATTGCTGCCCAGATCTGCCTGGCTGCCACAATATTTGTTTTTTTTGATGGGATGACTTCTCCGTGACCCGCCGCGACAGCACCTGAGGAGATCAGCACAACCTCGATCCCCTGTTTAAAAAGAACGGCAATATCCTCAACAATACGCAAGATTCTGCCGTCATTAAGTGATCCGTCACTTTTTGTAATAACATGACTTCCCACCTTGACTGCAATCCTGTTAAACTCCGGCTTACTGCTCTTCAACATCTTATTATTTAGGCCTGTAATGATTCATTCAGTCACAAAAATAATAAAATTAGCGAGCATCTTAAATCCCACATGGATTTTTCAGGCATGCATCATATATAGCATCTTTTAAGTTACCTTCAGGACGTATAAAACAGAGAGTTTTAATGGAGAGTGTTTTCCTGTAGTTTTTCTGATTTAGCTTACCTCACAATTAATTTATAGTATCTGTCTTATTAAGCTAAGATATCGGTCCTTCTCCCTCAAAAAGTCAAAAACCCTGTCATGATATTCACTGAAACCGGGTGCAGGAATTCCGTTCGGGGGTACTGTTTCACTTCCGTAACCCGTCTGGAACATATCATGATGATAAACAGCATATCCCCCTGCTTTCCACACATTATACATATGAAGAATATGATCTGTATATGAAACGGGGCTCTTTGGTCCTCCGAACTGAGGTGTACCCTTTCTTGCCGGCTCATCGTCAACCACGGGCTTATTATACTTTCGTATGAGGTACCCTATTTCCCTTTCTGCAATCTCCCAGTGCCGCATATCATCTCGTGTGGTATGTGGAGAAAGATAATCCAGAGCCCTGTTCTCCTCATGTGTTCCGAGATCACCGGCATAACCTGGTGAATTGGTGACAATCCTCTCCGGATCAATCTTCTTAATAATCCTAAGGTAATCTAATGTTCTGTTATTGAATTCATTCCAAACCTGGAAAACAAGGTTCCGGTTTGGTAACAATGCAGTGGTTAATTCAGCAACTGCCCTGTCCGATGCTTCATCACTTAGACGAATGTTCTCATTCCAGCTTTCCCGGGAGAACAGGACAAGTTCTATCACCGTATTCTCCTTATCTGTATCTTCCAGTATCTCTTTAAGCATAGATAACACACCGCTGTTTAACGATCCGTCCGGCTTATAC
>CAYQBZ010000033.1:0-14508 GCA_964415855.1 uncultured Rikenellaceae bacterium | reverse complement strand
GACGGGAACGAACTTATACTGCCAAAAAGTGAACAGATTCCTTCGGATCATTTCCGCAAAGGGGATTCAATAAGAGCTGTTGTGATAAAAGTGGAAATGAGAAATAATACACCATTCATTATTCTAAGCCGTACATCGCCAGTATTCCTTGAACGGTTATTTGAACTTGAGGTACCTGAAATCTTCGATGGACTCATAACCATAAAGAAAATTGTAAGGGTGCCGGGAGAAAGAGCCAAGGTCGCTGTTGAGTCCTACGATGAAAGAATAGACCCCGTAGGAGCATGCGTGGGGATGAAAGGTTCAAGGATCCATGGCATTGTAAGGGAATTGCGTAATGAGAATATTGATGTTATCAACTTTACTTCAAATAATCAGCTCTTCATACAGAGAGCCCTCAGCCCGGCTAAGATCACTTCGATAAAGATGGATGACGAAACGAAGAGAGCAGAGATATATCTGAAACCCAATGAAGTATCTCTTGCAATTGGAAAAGGAGGTCTTAATATTAAACTTGCAAGCCAGCTCACGGGTTACGAAATTGATGTGTACAGGGAGCCGGGAGGAGAAGATGAAGAGGATGTCAATCTTGAGGAATTTGGTGATGAGATTGAAGGCTGGATAATCGACGAACTGAAAGCCATTGGCTGTGATACTGCAAGAAGCGTGTTGAACCTTTCAATAAGTGACCTTGTTAAAAGAACGGACCTTGAAGAAGAAACTGTAAAAGAAGTTGTGAACATCCTTCGCGCTGAATTTGAATAGTATCAGAATAAATACAAATAAAAATAAGTTAGTTTTACGAAGTTTTATAAAGGCAGGAAAAATTTATGGCAGAGGATATTAAGGTTACAAGATTAAGCAAAGCAGCCCGTGAATTCAATGTGGGAATATCCACCATCGTGGAATTTCTGCATAAGAAAGGGTTTGATCTTGATCCAAATCCAAATACAAAACTTCCAAATGAGGCATATGTACTGCTTGTAAAAGAATACAGCACTGATATAAGTGTAAAAAAAGAATCTGAAAAGCTCATTTTAAAGGATCTGCACAGGAAAAAGGAAACGGTTTCCATCGATGATTTTTCTGAGAAGGTTGAAAGCGATGATGTTGAAAAGGATGAAGATGTCCTTATAAAAGATCCGTCAGGAACAAAAACAACTGTGGATATCATAACGGAGATTAACAAACCGGATATCAAACTGGTTGGAAAAATTGATCTTGAAAAGACACAGAAACAGGAGGCTGCAAAACAGGAAAAACCAAAAGAAGAATTAAAAACCTTACCTGCGGAACCTGTCCCCTCAGATGAAAAACCGGAGAAGAAAACTCCTGAGGATGAAAAAGAAACACCTGACACCGGAGCTGAAAGTAAGAAGAGTACAAAATCGAATATTGATCTCCATATCGTCGGTAAAATAGATCTCGAAAAAACAGATAAAGAGACAATAAAAACCAGGCCAAAAGGAGAAAAGGCTAAGACAACTGAACCCGGACCGGAAGAAGAAACAGTAAAGCCGGATTCGCTGAAGGAGAAAGAAGCGGAAGAAAAGAAGAAAGATGAAGTTAAAAAGGAAGGTACTCCAGCGAAAGAAGATGAATCATCTGCTGCTGATGATCTGACAGAAGATGTACTGACTCCTGAACCTGAAGAAGACATTAAAGCTCTGTACAAAACAGACTTTAAAAAACTGGCCGGCCCCAGGGTTGTAGGAAGGATTGATCTGCCTGTTGAGGAGAAAAAGAAAACCTCTCCGCATCAACCAGTGAAAGTAAACGGAGATTCCGATTTCAGGAGGAAAAAAAGGAGAAAAAGGATATTAAAGGAGAAGGATGGCTCATCTGCTGTCCAATCTGTACCTACAGACAAGAAGGACAAAGCAGGATCCAAAAAGGTAATCAAGAAAAGACCTGTAAGAGCTGAGGTAAATGAAGAAGAGGTTCAGAAACAGATAAAGGAGACTCTTGCAAGACTTACTACAAAAGGAAAATCAAAGGGCTCGAGGTACAGGAGAGAAAAAAGAGAAGCCATCAGTCAGAAACAAAAAGAGGTTGTCGACCAGATTGAACTTGAAAAGAATATCCTGAAAGTCACGGAATTCGTATCAGTTAATGAACTGGCCTCAATGATGAATATCCCCGTTACTGATATAATTTCAACCTGTATGAATCTGGGCCTTTTTGTGTCTATCAATCAGCGTCTTGATGCTGAGACCATGGCACTTCTGGCAGACGAATTCGGGTTCAGGGTGGAATTTGTCAGCGCAGAAGTACTGGAAGCCGTGAGGGAGGAAGAGGATGATGATGAGGACCTACTCCCAAGACCTCCTATTGTTACCGTTATGGGACATGTTGATCATGGCAAAACGAAACTTCTTGATTATATAAGGAATACAAATGTAATAGCCGGTGAGGCCGGAGGTATCACTCAACATATAGGGGCATACGGTGTCTTCCTGAAAGACGGCAGACAGATAACTTTTCTCGATACTCCCGGTCATGAGGCCTTTACAGCAATGCGTGCCAGGGGTGCCCAGATAACAGATATCGCTATAATTGTCGTAGCAGCAGACGATGGAATAATGCCACAAACCATAGAAGCTATTAATCATGCTTCAGCTGCAGGTGTACCGATGATTTTTGCTATCAACAAAATTGACAAACAAAGCGCCAATCCTGAAAAAATAAAGGAATCGCTGGCTAATATGAACTACCTTGTTGAGGACTGGGGAGGTAAATACCAGTCACAGGAGATCTCTGCAAAAAACGGGCTTAATATTGATCTGCTTCTTGACAAGGTTCTCCTTGAAGCTGAGATGCTGGAGCTAAAGGCAAATCCCAACAAACCGGCTATAGGAACGGTCATTGAATCTTCGCTCGATAAGGGCCGGGGATTTACGGCAACAGTGCTTGTGAAAGCAGGTACACTTAGGATTGGCGACATCATGCTGGCAGGAAGCTGCTTCGGACATATTAAGGCAATGTATAATGAAAGAGGACACAAGGTTGAAGAGGTGGGCCCTGCAACGCCCACACTGATCCTTGGACTGAATGGTGCTCCTCAGGCCGGAGATAAATTCAATGTGATGGATAGCGACCGCGAAGCAAAAGACATAGCCACAAAGCGTGCCCAGCTGCAAAGAGAACAGGGCCTCAGGACACAGAAGCACATTACACTTGATGAAATAGGCAGAAGGATCGCAATAGGTAACTTCCAGGAACTTAACATTATTGTGAAAGGTGATGTCGACGGATCAGTGGAGGCCCTTAGTGACTCTCTCATAAAACTGTCAACACCTGAGATCCAGCTTAACGTAATCCATAAAGCGGTAGGCCAGATATCAGAATCAGATATCCTGCTTGCAGCAGCCTCCAATGCAATCATAGTAGGATTCCAGGTGCGGCCTTCATTAAGTGCCCGTAAGCTTGCTGAAAAGGAAGAAATCGATGTCCGGCTTTATTCTATTATCTACAATGCCATCGAAGAGATAAGGTCAGCAATGGAAGGGATGCTCATGCCCGAAGTCAAAGAGGAAATTGTTGCCACCCTCGAAATACGGGAAATCTTCAAAGTTACCAAAGTGGGTACGGTAGCCGGCTGCTATGTTAAAGAGGGTAAAATAACCAGGAATACTAAAGTCCGTATCATACGCGATGGTATAGTAATATACACAGGGGAACTTGGTTCACTGAAAAGATTCAAAGATGATGCAAAAGAGGTGGCATCAGGATATGAATGCGGACTTAACATTCACAACTTCAACGACATAAAAGTCGGAGATATCGTTGAAGGGTACCAGGAATTTGAGGTTAAAAAGACGCTATAACAGCGCAGAATACTGTTCGGCAGTAAGAAGATCATCAAGCTCCGAGGGATCGTTCATCTTAACCCTGACCATCCAACCCTTTCCATAAGGATCCTTATTCACAACGTCCGGTGACTCTTCCAGCAACGGATTAACTTCCAGAATCTCCCCGCTGACCGGCATGAACAGATCCGATACTGTTTTTACTGCTTCAATCGTGCCGAACACTTCCTCCCTGCCCAGAGTCTCCCCCACAGTTTCAATCTCAATGAATACGACATCGCCCAACTCCCCCTGTGCAAAATCAGTAATGCCTACATAGGCCATGGCATCCTCAACACGGATCCACTCGTGGTCCTTGGTGTAAGATAAATTCCCCGGAACATTCATAATTCAGATGGTTTTAGTTTTTAGTGACAATCAAAAATAAAGAATTTTTTATTCATGGAATGTGATAATTCTCTTTTTTAGTCTGAAGTTTATTAACACATTTCTCACTGAACAAGCGTAAACTTAAGGCTGAACCCGAAGTTGGTGTTCGAAGTAGGAAAGGTGTTTGCTACAAACGGATTATTCATTGTATGATCCGCGAATATCTGAAGATTGAACCTGTCACTGAGCACATAATCAGCGCTCGCTCCTACTGAAAATTCTTTCCTTCCCACTACCGGCTGGTTAACATTTTCGATAAGCTTTCGTGCCAGAGTCTTATTATCCCTGATGGATATATCAAACCTGATATTAAGATCACTCTTCAATGCTCTCTGCCCTCCTCCTGTCCTAAGTATAATCTGTACATCATCAAACCTGTAACCGGCACCGAATATAAGTTCATTTATCCGCGCATCGGCAATCTGGTTACTTGTGAGATTAAGGGAAACTGTCCTCGACTTCCTCCATTCGAACCGCGTTGAGAGGCTGTTTATCCAGTTCATGTCAATATTTATCAGGGGGCTGAACTGTTCGCTTATGGTCACAACATTAATTTCATACTGCTGAATATAATTATTCTGCAGATCTCTGATCCTGCTTATGCCACCTTCACCAACTTCATAACTCATATTTGTCGTATATGATCCTATCTGGTATGTACTCCTGTACTGATGCGTCAGGTTCACGGACCTGAACGCTTTCTGGACAAATTCAAATTTCGACAGCCCGTCAAAATTTATTCTCCAGTTTGGCATCATCCTGAGAGCTGAAGGGAAAGGTTCCAGGCCCACTTTCCTGGCATCTGATTTTGTGTATGCAGCAATGAATGCAGGGATAAGTACTTCCCTGGAGGTGCTGCCGTAGCCACTCTTGTACGGCCCTTCAATAGGCAATCCTGTTACGGGATCAGTATCCGGGTCGTAAGAGGGATCTGCCTTTTGCCGTTCAGCAGCCCTTCTTTCTGAAATAATAACTGCATTATCCTTAAATGCTTCGAATGTTGGAGATACATAATCATTGTCCTTAGATATCTTTTCAAAAGCCGTTCCCCATGAGATAACCGAAATCGAAAACATCCCCGACATTATCCTGTTACGCGTGCTGTCCGGGAAATTCCCGTTATAATCAGCAACATAATAGGAACTGACAGCCTCCGTAAACCTTCTGTCTGCATTTACATCTATTCTCAGTCCCGGGAACGGCTCTATCTGGCTTCGCGCTGAAATATCAACCCTGTTGTTATATAAGGCAGGAGTATTGATCAGTGTATCTTTCGTAAGCCATCCGTTTGTAACTGCCCTGTCAAAGAAGTTCCTGTCGCTGTAACCCAGGATAAACGGCCACCCGGGTGCAAGAATATTGTTAAAATCGGTCATCCCAAGATACGAGGTCTGCGGAAGATAACCAGGGAGAAACTGTCCCTGCGCCGAGGTGCAGGTGAGACTGACCGACCTTATGCCCATTAGCGCCCTTATCATATATTCTCCTGCTACAATAATCGGATCCCTGTTCTTCTTTACGCTGCCTTCAATAGAAACTGTTGCGCCATCCGCCTGTTCAGCAGCAGTGAAATTGATCCTGTTCTCATTTATCACCTCCATCTTACCCTTCACTTCTGTCCCGTCTTTACCCGTTATCTTAACTTTGACATCCCTCGTTCTGAGATTATGCACTATACCTCTGACCGCATCTGCCCTGAAATTGACATTTTCCCTTACATAGGTCACTGTTTTATATTCAGCCTTCATCCTCTGTGCAGCACCCGGACGCGTATTATTCTCAACCTGCTTAAGGAATTTGGATTTGCCATAGAGGGTTGAAAGGTTTGCCATACCTGTTAAGGTCAGCTCATTATGGTTTCTGATCGAATTACCCAGGTCAATATTCAGCGAATCGGGGAAAATAGGACCCGCGAGCCAGGTATAGTCTGCCCCGTACCGGGCATTGGCATTAACCCACGACAGAAGAGGAAGCTTATTTATGGGAATGGTATAGGTCACATTGATGAAGTGATTATAATCTGTGGTCCTTCCGAAGTTCCTCAGGTTCACTATCACAGAATCGCGCCACATATCATAAGTGCTGCTGTACCTCCTTTTGTCAACACCACCATAAGGTTCATCTATCCTCGCTATATTTGTGGCTGTAAAATCAAATTTCAGCTGTCGTGTCACATCATATTTAAAATCATAGATCCTTGTCCATTCGAAGTCTTTTCTGAACGAAGGTTTTACCTTAAGATAGGGATTATTAATATTCCTTGTCTTTATTTCATTATAGAACCTGCTCAGGTCGGTCCTGAAAGACAGACTCTTTGGGAAGGGATAGAAATTAAAGTCTTTTATGAGCCGGAAGACCGGGGAACTAAGGAACCTCACATTCCTGAAAGGCATTATGTTGGTCGGCTGGGCCTCATAGTTATAGTTTATACCACCCCTGTAGTTTTTCTCCAGGTCAATCTCTGTTTTGGTATTACTCCGGAAGATCTCATTATAGGTATAGTTCACACTCAGATTTGCTATGTCCCATATATGTGGTTTTTCACCCCTCTTTGTTATGCCTGCATTACTCACCGTTATTGTTTTCCTCCTGGCATAATCTTCGGATATATTCCTGATAGAGTCCCTGACCTCCTTGCTGACAGCTTCGTCCAATGCATCCTGTAACGGGATATCCGGATCGAGCGGATTATACTGAGGTTTTATCCTGGTTTCAGAATAACCTACATATACAGGTAACCTTACACCGAGCTTCTCAGGGAAGAATTTCCCCAGCTCCACACTTGAGGAAAGGTCGTACTTCAGTATCTGCTCCCTGCTTCTCTCATTTACCTTCTTCTCAATACTCCCCCAACCGGGAGTACTCGTCTGGCCTACCATATCAATTGTACCAAGATCAGCCAGTCGTGCCTGCATATGGGCATTCGCGGCCCAGCCTCCGTCTTCGATGAAATCACTTAGCCTCAGCTCATTGACCCATACTTCACCATATTTTGGATGTCCGTCATCCGCAGCCAGGTTCCTGGTCCTGATCGGATTCCTTACCCCCACCATTATTACCCTGACATTGCTAAGGTTAGGATTTCCTGACACTGAAACCCTGGCCCCTTCATGCGAATAGACGTATACATCAGACACACTCAGCGACGATCCGGGCTCCAGCATCTTACGGTTCCTCTCCTGCTTTGCATCCTGCAGGACAGACAGATCGATATTAAAACTGTTTTCGACGGGCCATACTATGGCCCTGTCCTTTTCAGATTTGTTATCATACCGGCCTGGCTGCGTCAGCTTGAGGGGTATCTCATACTCATAAAAATTACCTTTATAATCTGAACCGATCCTGATAAATGCAGTCAGCTCATCATCCAGCAGAGGCTGGCCGATAAGGGCCTCGGCATGTACTTCCATCCTGAGCCTCCTGTATTGCCTGATATCAAGGTTTACATTCCGGAAGGCAGCACGTGCATCTCCGTCTTCCAGATTCTGGACCTTGAGAACCATCGCCTGTTCATTCAGCTGTCTCAGCTGGGGATTCTGGGGATCGGTTATCCTGTCAAAACCCGGAGGAAGCACATAATTTACCGGCTCTTTCCCTGAGTTCTCCTCAATGCTTACCGAGCTTATCTCAAATGTCCCGTCTGTGGTCTCAGGAATAGTAACTCTCTCGCCTCCTTCCATAAAAGAAATATTATATTTCCTCCACTCAGCCCTTACAAGATCGAGTTTTGCAAACCTCATTATTACGGGCTCATTGAAATCCTTTAGGAACATTCGCATGAACCGTATCGACTTGAAGTCCTTTATTGGCCCAATAACTTTCTGATAATCTGTTATCGGTATTTTAAACTGATACCATTTCACTTTCGATTTCGTGCCATTTGCCATTGTTGCCTCATATTCAATCTCGTCAACCACGTAATTCGATCCCACCCTGATATCTCCGGGACGGATACTAACCTTGTACTGGTAATAGCTTTCCGTCTCACTTAAAGTATTATCGCGGTTTATGTCTTCCATATCAGGCAGAGTCGATCCCGATGTGGGGTACGATTCTTTCGACATTTCCGATGTCGGAGAATTTCCCTCCAGTCCGTTGTATTTCTTATACCTGTCAAGAATGCCCAGTTGTTCAAAATCATAATCGGATCCCCTGAAATAGTGGAAATCATCATTTGACGGATCTTTCAGTATCTCCTGGTATACATCTGGATTTGTTACGAGAAGGGATCTTTGCAGGTAATCCTTAAAATACGTCTCCTCATCCCTGTTGCCCAATCCGTCAAGGCCCACGTCCTGGTACAATCTCGACTCAAGGGCATTGTCAAACGCATGTACTACAGCCTGGATGGTCGGCACCCTGCCCCATGCCGTGGTATCTACATTCTTGACTTCAGGTGAACCGGGCAGCCCGTTCTCAAAGCTTTTTCTTGAGTCGCGCAAGATATCCTCTGATATGTTTCCAAGGTTAATATAAAGATCGCCGCCTTCGGCAGTGGGATCCTCAACAAAGGGATCCATTACCCAGAACTTCACGTACTGTATGTTTGCCGTCTCAAAATCACTTGTAAGCACTTCCCTCATGATTCCTCCCCAGCGCGACTTGGGATCATTCAGCTTGCCTTCTGAATTCATTCCCTCAGAATAGGCCCCCGGTTCGGCATCATAATTATATGGACCCTTCTCATCAGGGTAATAGGCCAGGTTAAGAACAGTAATGTTCGTTGGGATGCCACTTGGACTTTCACGGTACGGGAATATCTCATTTTCATATATCTCTCTCACAAAATGACTCGATTGCTCATCGGGGTGTTGTTTAATATAATCGGGAGTCGATGATCCGTTACGCAAAAACAGCGGGTCGATCACATACCATGCCAGCTTAGCCCTGTTATATCCGCTGATGAGGTTGTTGTTCAGCCGGGCTTCAGGGAACAACAGATCCTGTCCCTGGGGAATACTTGCTATCGTCCATGCATTGAACGACTTGAGGTCAAGTGGTATCTCGCTTGACTCAAAATCATCGATGTATGAATTACCTGCGCTTGAAATTGCCTTTGAATGTCCCGGGATCAGGTTGGCAAACTCCCCGAAAAAAGAAAATGTCGACGGGGTCTTTGTGTCAAGAAGCGGAATTTTGTCAATAACATTTGTGAGCAGCTGCGACTGTGTTTTATATGATGTGTTTAAGCCCCAGATAGTATTTGATATAGGTTCCTCTCCAAAGTTGACTTTCTGTGTATAAGGCCTCTCGGTAAGATGGAGGATCGTTCCTCCGATATCAAAATTATCAGATACCCTGTAGTCAAGGTGAGTCCCAACGAGAGTTTTAGTCTGAAATCCGAAGAACTGGTTGCTCTCAAGAGAAACCTGTATCGGGGTTTGTGATTCAATAAGTGCACTGTTTATTATTCGCACCGTACCCATATTATAGTCTACGGTATAATCGGTATTCTCTGTCAGGGGAACACCTCCCGCAGTCACCTTAACCGCACCCTGTGGAATACTCGAGGCGTTAAGTCTTATTTCAGATCCTGATTCTGATGAATATTGTCCTGTAAGTTTGAACTTATTCTTCTCGGCCATCTGACGTGCAATTGTCTGAGTGGAGTCGTAGAGCTCCTGAAATACGTATTTATCAGCCAGCCGTGGATCTGCAATCTTGTTATAAAGGTGACTCCCGAATGGTTCAATTACAGGAAATACTATCTTACCCCTGTCAACCATAACAGTCACCCCATCAATGAAATCAAAAAAACCGTCGGGATCCCTGTCAAGCTGTGAATTCAGATTGTCAAGGCCCATTACCTGGAGCAGGATCTGATCTTCGAGCTTCCCTTCGGGCAGGTAATTGATAGAGTTCCCTGTTTTGTCATCCTGGTAAAGCACATTCAGTTCAAAATCCTTTTTTTCCAGCTTCCCTGATCCCAGTGAGTAGACATTCTTCATCATCAGGTCCCATGTAGGCAGCTTAGGGCTTAACGTAGTGCCTTTGATCAGCTTAAGGATAAGGGTCTGCGGAGCCGTAATTCCATCCGTGGAAAATTCCCCGACCTTATATACCTGACCGTTAAGGGTATATTCATATGCAACAGCAAGCACCTCATCCGTGTTAAGTGATGTGTTCAGTGATATATAACCTAACTGCCTGTTAAAATAAAATTCCCGTTCACTCAGCTGCCTGGCATTTTCAATCTTCTCAAAATCGCGGCCAATCTGGAATCCCGGGTATAAGGGATCAAAAGTATTAGTAACCTGGTCAACATCCCGTATCGATTCGTAGACAGAGGTCAGCTGATCGTACATCCTGTTGGCATTATTATCCGGATATATCATTGCCCCCGGTGTTTCCTGGAAGGCGGGTATATTATTAAAGATATGGTTTTTATTTTCAGCCAGGTCCATAAAGGCAACTATGTTCCTGTTACTGCCCTCTTCAAAACGGCTTGATTTGTTAGTAACCCACACTTCAATACGTTCGATGTTGATACCCGAGCTGACCACCGGAAGATTCTTCAAAGCAGCATCATATGTGTCGCGGAAGTACTGTGAAAGGAAGAAGTGCCTGTTTGCCTCATACTGATCGGCATACAATTCAAAATCAGAGAGCTGCGCACCGCCTTTTACTTCGATAACAGACGATTCGCCCTTTTGCTGCGATAATACCGTTGTTACCGTAAGCTTGCCGAATTGCATTTCTGTCTTAAGTCCGAACAGACTATAGCTGCCCGTTATCAGAGTCCCTGTCAATGGCAGTGTCACGTCTCCTGCCTCCACCTTTTTCAGTATCTCATCTTCCTTTCCTGCGTATTGCAGCTTTGTCCTGTTCTCAAATTCAAACATGGCATCAGTGTTATAATTTACGCCCAGCTGCATCTTGTCACCGATAGTGCCGGTTACATTCATCTGAATTTTTTCCTTGAAATCAAATGTCGGAATTGTCCTGAGTTTCTCCGACAGGGTAGGATTCTGGGTACGGGAGATGTTAATACCAAAGATCAGCTCAGCCGATCCCTGAGGAATTATATTTATGGTGTTGCTTCCAAATATCTTATCAAACGCAGCACCCCCTATTTCAATCTGTGGTATGAGACTTGACCTGAAACCCGATTCGTCGCCGGAGATACGCGACTGCCAGTATTCGCGCATTGCCCTGCTGTATTCATACTTCCTGAACTCCTCCGGACTCATATGTACAGGAGTACGGTAGTCGAAAGCACCTACTTTCTCGTAGATTATATATTCATTCTTTACCGGATCGTATATGACCGATGATTCAATGTTAGATGGTTTATCGAGAAAAAGGGGAGATTTCTGTACGGGTTCCCAGGGTATGCCTGTATCATCTTTAAGCCGAAGGGGTGATCGTCGTGTGGTATCTGTACTCTCGCTACCTTGCAGGGCATTCTGACCACTAACCTCAACAGGTATCAGTAGAAAAGATGCGAATAATACAAGATATGAAAATACCAGAATATGTTTATATGATATTCCTGATCCCAATCCGGCTTATATTCAGAGTTACAAGTTTTTAAGCGCTCTCCTGATAAGGTCCTCAACTGTAAGGTTCTTTTCTTCCCTTATTATCTTTTCAAGGACTTTAAGGACAGCGCTTCTGGCAAACCCAAGCATTACTAATGCAGATAACGCCTCATCCCGGATAGTATTGTCTGCGCGGGTAAATATTTCATCGCTTCCCGCCTGTCTGCCTAGTTTATCCTTCAGATCAACTATTATCCTCTGAGCAGTCTTTAATCCGATCCCTTTAATGCTTTTAAGAAGGTTGACATCGGAACCAATGATCGCTTTCTCAAGCTCATCTGAACTCAGCGAGGAAAGCATCATCCTGGCAGTATTTGCACCAACACCTGTAACTGAGATCAGCATCCTGAAGATCTCCCTTTCCTCGTTGTCGGCAAAGCCATACAGCTGATGGCTGTCTTCCCTGATAACCTCATGTATCAGTATTTTACAGCCTTCTTTGCCTTCAAACCTGGAAAATGTTGTTAATGATATATTTATGAAATAACCGACACCCCCGGTTTCAACAGTTATAAATGCCGGTGTAATATGAGTTATGATACCTTTAATATAATCTATCATAATGATTGTTCAGCATTATCCAGATCAGGGGGCAGCTCATCAATCCTGTCACTAAGTATCTCAATATCATGATGCTTAAGAGGATTCTTTGATATTTCCGTGTAAAGCTGCCTGTTCCTGTAAATATCGATTGCCAGATAGATAGCCTGGCGGAAAGAATTTTCAGAGGCTTCTCCTTTACCTGCAATTGAAAAGGCAGTCCCGTGGACCGGCGATGTCCTGACGAAAGGTAAACCTGCTGTAAAGTTAACTCCCGAATCAAATGATAATGCCTTGAAAGGGGAAAGACCCTGGTCATGATACATGGCAAGAATACCATCAAATTTTGTAAATGATCCCGCACCAAAAAATCCATCGGCAGGGAAAGCTCCGAATGTAAGGATCCCCTCTTTCTGTGTCTGTTCTATTGCCGGATTAATTATTTCAGCTTCTTCTTTTCCAAGTAATGAATTATCGCCGGCATGAGGATTCAGCCCAAGTACCGCCATTCTTGGTTTGCGTATTCCGAAGTCCAGTATAAGCGACTGATTCATTAGCTTTATCTTACGTATCAGTAAATCAGTTGAAATATTCTCCGGGACCTTACTGAGCGGAACATGCCCTGTAGCAATTCCGATCCTCATGCTCTCCCCTATCATAAACATCAGTGCCTCATCCACTCCTGCCTTTGATTTCAGATATTCGGTATGGCCATTAAAATTGAAATTCTCTGACTGGATGTTTTTCTTATCAATAGGCGCTGTTACAAGAACATTTATCTTCCCACTTATCAGATCCTCTACAGCTTTCTCCAGTGATCCGAAGGCTGCCTCTCCTCCCTGAGATGTAGATCTGCCAAGCTCAACCCTTATGTTATCATCCAGGCAATTGATCATATTTACTCTTCTGGCATGGGCCTCCTCTGGTGTGCGGATATTGTTAAAATTAAAACTATTAATATTCAACGCCTTACGGTGATATGCAGCAACTTTCGGAGAACCATACACAACGGGAGTGCATATCTCAAAAATAAGAGGATCCGAAAGAGCCTTGATAATAACTTCATAACCGATACCATTTATATCTCCATGCGAAAAACCGGCAATAATCGTCTTCTTTTCCATATCCTGTTATTTCTTTTCTTTATAGTTGGCTGCCAGGTTTTTCAGAAACGTCGCCAGTAACCTTAATCCCGATCCGGGTCCGTTCTTCAGGCGGTAATAATCATCTTTCTTCAGCATTTCCGTCCCTGCAATATCCAGGTGTATCAATGGAAACTCTGCAAACCGCTCCAGAAACTTGCCAGCTGTAATAGCACCGGCTTCACGTCCGCCTACATTCTTCAGATCGGCAACATCTGACTTTAAAAGCTCACGGTATTCATCCCAGAATGGCAATTCAGCAATACGCTCATATACCTCGTCCCCCGACTCAACCAGAATGTCCGCATACTTTCTGTCGGCATTGGTCATCATAGCTATTGCCTGGTTTCCAAAGGTCATAGCCGCTGAACCGGTAAGAGTTGCAATATCAATAATTAACTCAGGAGTATATTTTGAGGCATAACTTAACGCATCTGCCATAATTAGCCGGCCCTCGGCATCGGTATTGCCTACTTCAACAGTCAGCTTATTAAACATGGTGATTATGTCTCCCTGGGCATAGGCATTGCCTCCCGGACGGTTATCTGTTGAAGGAACCAAGCCTATTATGTGAAGCGGTATGCCTGTCCTGGCAACGGTATGGAGTACCCCTGTCACTATTGCTGCGCCGGCCATATCACTATGCATCCCGGCCATATAGTCTCCGGTCTTAATATTGAGTCCTCCAGTATCATAAACAACACCTTTCCCTACCAGGATGATCGGTTTGGAATTAAGAGGCTTTTCCGGATGCCATTCAAGGATACAAAACACGGGAGGATCAACGCTACCCTTGTTAACAGCAAGCAATCCTCCCATCTTAAGAGATTCTATCTTTCCTTTTGTTAAGACTTCCACATCAAAGCCGGCCGATTCCCCGATTTTCTGTATTTCACGGGCCAGGGACGATGCATTCAAATGATTTACAGGCTCATTGATCAGATCACGGGTAAAATATGCTGCGTTGGTCAGGTCATCCAGCCATTTGACTGATGCTTCTTCGACATCTCCGTACAGGAATAGGTTTAATGGGTATTTTAGCTTATT
>CAYQBZ010000032.1:0-14736 GCA_964415855.1 uncultured Rikenellaceae bacterium | reverse complement strand
ACCGCATCATTCGGACTATTAAAACGCTTCCCCTGCCAGTTATCAGTAATTGTAACAAACTGCGGAACAGGATTATCAGGAGGTGCATCCATTCTTGCAATACGTCTGTCTCCGTGCTGACATAAAATGAGGTTCCCTTCCCTGTCTGTCAGTAACGCGTTGGATCCCGTCTCTCCCCCGCGGGACAATGTATCCGTATAACCCGACGGTTTAAGGTATAACTTCAGACCAGAATTTTCAGACCACTGAAAAACTGAGTTCGCGGGAATATCTGAAAAAATCAGTATATCCTGTCCGGGAAGCCACAACGGGCCCTCTGTCCATTCAAATCCATCGGCAATTATCTCAGGCAATTCTCCAGGTTCGATTATACCATCAAGCCTGGTACTGTACCGTTCTACTGCTCCTGTTTTTGCAAAAACGGACCTCGTAATTTCATTATCAGCCTTTTTCCCGTGTGATCCTGTTCTGCACCCTGTGTGAAGGACAACTGCTGCAAAAAGCAATGCCACAATATTTAATCTGTTCATGATAAGACATATTTATGTTTCTTATATGAAAATCAAAGCGTCAGGTAAAACCTTAACACGAATATACATATTTAAAACCGGCTTTTAAACCGTAGATCAAACCAAAGCCTCTGTTCGGCAAGTGACTTGTTTCATCCGATTAATTTAGAATTTATGCTGATTCTTCCGGGAGAATGCGTAATTTTATTAGGATTTATCAGCAAATTAACCTGCAGACAATAATCATAATAAACCTTATTTATTAATAAAAATACGGAGGAAATACAATGAAACCAATTAAACGACGCGGATTTATCAAGAAATCAATGGTTATGTCGGCTGGTATGGCCATTGGCGCTCCTGCATACATCAAAGGATTTGTTCAGACCAAGCCAAGCGATATGATCAATGTTGCGGTTGCCGGCGTAAACGACCGTGGAGGATATTATGGTGGCACGGGTCATGCCTGCAATTACACAAGGATAAAAAATGCAAGAGTAGTCACGATATGTGATCCTGATGAGAATGTATATGCGAAAGCCATCGCGGATATAGAGAAACTTGGAGGCCCAAAGCCCAGGACAATTGTTGATTTCCGTAAAATGCTGGAGGATAAGGATATTGATGTTGTTTCGGTGGCATCACCTGATTACTGGCACGCCCTGCATACAATATGGGCCTGCCAGGCCGGGAAAGATGTATATGTGGAAAAGCCAATGTCGTATAACATCGTGGAAGGCAGGAAGATGGTAGAAGCTGCAAGGAAATATAACAGGATCGTGCAGGTCGGCACCCAGCATCGCAGCAACCAAATCACCCGGAAAGCAATACAGGCCCTGCATGAAGGAGTAATAGGGAAGGTATACATGGGTCGCGCAACTGTTTACCGCCATCGTCCAAGTATCGGGAGAGTGCAAAATAGCCCTGTCCCTGAAGGCCTACACTGGGATCTTTACCGTGGTCCGGCTCCGATGATCCCGTTCAATAAAAACCATTTCCATTATAACTGGCACTGGTACTGGGATACTGCAACGGGTGAGTTCGGGAACAATGGCGTTCACGGAATGGACAGGATACGGCTCGGCATGAACATCAATGTCCATCCAAGGAAGATAAGCTGTGTTGGCGGATTTTATGCATTTGATTCTGATCAGGAAGTACCAAATCTCCAGGTTGCAACCTTTGAGTATGACGACGGATCGGTAATGGAGCTTGAGGTAAGGAGCCTGTATACGCCAAACGATGATAGCCTGCTCTATATGGGAACAGAAGGATACCTGCTCCTTGGAGGCAACAGTTTTGAGACCTTCCTGGGTCCGAGAAAACAGCCCGGCCCTTCCCTTACAAGCAAGGAGCTTGAACCTGATGAGTACAGGCAGGCAGGCATCGAGACCCATTTTGTTAATTTTCTAGATTGTGTCAGGAGCCGGAGGGTACAGGATCTTATTGCCGATGTGCTCGAGGGACATATGTCAACGTCAATGATGCTCATGGGTAACATAGCTTACCGGACGGGCCGTAAGCTGACCTTTGACGGAAAGACGGAACGGTTCATCAATGATGATGACGCTAATACCTATCTCACCAGGCAGGAATACCGTAACCCATACCTGTTGCCAAGAGAGGTATAAATGCTGAAGAACAAGGCCAGTCTTGTTAAGGTCACTGAAATAATACTTTAATTTAATATTTGCAGATCCGAAAAGTGCCCGGTAAATATATTATGCAGAAGGTAGTGAAGCTGCAGGAAAAGTTCCTGGTTAATTTCATTATCATATTTTTTATTTTCACAAGTGCCGAATGCCAGGAGTTCAGATGGGGAGAGACAAAACCCGAAGATGCCGGCTTCTCATCGGAAAAGCTGCTTGCACTCAGGGATACCTTGGCATCACATAACACAACTTCAATACTGATTATCAGGGATGATAAGATAGTGCTGGAATGGTATGCCCCGGGATGGGACAAGAATAAACTGCATTACACAGCATCACTGGCAAAGGCACTAGTAGGAGGCATGTCACTGGTTCTCGCGATGGATGACGGTAGGATGAAGGCTGATGATCCTGCCTGGATGTATGTTCCCGAGTGGAAAGGCGATCCTCTGAAATCGAGGATCACAATAAGACATCTTGCAACACACAGTTCAGGAATAGAAGATCCGGAATTATCTGAAAAGGAGATTGAGGAGTACAGATCAAGGGGTATTGAGATCAAGGATAAACATATGGACATCCCGGGATGGAAAGGAGATTTCTGGCGAAGGTATCCCGATCCTTTTTCTGTTTCCAGGGATTCTGCTCCGGTTATTTTTCCCCCTGGTACTTACTGGCACTATTCGAACACGGGCATGGCTATGTTGTCTTATGCCATTACTTCAGGTTACAAGGGAACTGAATACAAGGATATCCGGTCACTTCTCAGGCAAAGGATAATGATCCCCATAGGTATCCGGGATGATGAATGGAACATAGGCTACAATAACACATATATGGTAGATGGACTCGAACTTGTGGCCAACTGGGGAGGTGGTAATTTCACACCACGGGCAGTAGCCAGGATTGGCCGCCTTATGATGAATAAAGGGAACTGGGAAGGGCAGCAGCTTATCAGTCATTCCCTGGCTGAACTCGTTGTAAAATATGCCGGCACTCCCTTACCTCCGAGAAATGAAAAAGACCTTGCACCTGCCAGCGGGCTGGCCTGGTACACCAATTTTGACGGAGTATGGCCTGATGCGCCGAGAGACCTGTTCTCAGGAGCAGGTGCAGGGAACCAGACATTGATTGTTATTCCTTCATTGAAAATAATTGTTGTCAGGAACGGAGGTGATATGTTCGATCCCCAAAAAGGCGAAGGTTTCAATTATGGCATATATAATTTACTGGTACATCCTCTTATGGAAGCCTTTTCTGAGCCACCCTATCCAATGAGCAATCTGATCAGCGAGGTAAAATTTGCACCGGAAGCGGCAATTGTCAGGAGAGCCCTGGGTAGCGATAACTGGCCCGTAACCTGGGGCGACGACGATAACCTTTATACTGCCTATGGAGATGGGTGGGGCTTCGAACCAAAGGTCCAAAAGAAGCTGAGTCTCGGTCTGGCCAGGGTAACAGGCAATCCGGAGGACCCAGAGGGAATAAATATCCGCTCAGCGACCGGAGAATTTTACGGGGACGGCCGTGCTGGCAAAAAAGCCAGTGGCATGCTTATGGTTGATGGCATTTTGTATATGTGGTTAAGGAATGCCAACGGAGACGGAGAGGAATCACAAATAGGCTGGTCAGCCGATCATGGAATAACATGGAATTACACTGACTGGAAACTTACCACAGGATTCGGATATCCTGTCTTCCTGAATTTCGGAAAGAATTACAAAGGAGCCAGAGATAAGTATGTCTACATCTATTCCCACGACGAAAAAGATGCCTATAAACCGGCAGACCGCATGAATCTTGCCAGGGTACGAATTAACCGGATAAGAGATCAGGACAGCTATGAGTTTTTTAATACTACAAATGAACAAGGCAATCCTGTATGGACGAATGATATTGAAAAACGCGGAGCAGTCTTTAACAACCCGGCAAAGTGCTACCGTTCCGGCATATCCTACAATGAAGGGCTTAAAAGGTACCTCTGGTGCCAGATACTGCCTGCCAGCAACCATCCCCAGGGATCAAGGTTCCGGGGAGGATTTGGCATATATGAAGCACCTGAACCCTGGGGCCCCTGGAGTACGGTATTCTTCACTGATGAATGGGATGTAGGACCGGGAGAGACAGCATCTTTTCCGACTAAATGGATAAGCAGGGATGGAAAAACATGCTATCTGCTCTTCTCAGGTGATGATAGTTTTTCTGTCAGGAAGGTGGAATTGATTACAAAGTGAATAGTTATAAAAAATTGTAAGGTAAGTAATAAAGACATTCTGCCTTAGCCCCTTCTCCGGTAAAGAATCTAAAAGGAAATAACTTTGTAACCTCTTTTGAGATAGTCAGTAAGAGGCCCTCCCATTCCCCTCACATCAACCTTACAAACTTTAAGATCATCAGCAACACCATACATGTTAGCACATGCGACACAGGCCTGTACTATTACACCGTCTTTCTGCATCGCCGCCACTTTCTCCTTCAGCATATTATTCTTCGCCAGCAGTTCCTCAGACGGTCCCCAGACGATAAGAATAACCTCTTTAAACATCTTGTTCCTCTTCGCAGCATGGGTATACATTAGGCAGGCCTTTTCTGCAACATCAGGATCTCCACTTGACCATAGTACAACCAGGGTATCGGACGGACCAGCTATTGCAGGCTGCTGTGCTCCAACAACTGAAGTGGAGCCCAAATAAACAACCATAAAAATTACCAGTAGTCTTAGTTTCATAGGTAATCAATTAATTAATAAATCCTTCAGGTAAACAAATTTCAAAGGATAATGTTGTTCCGGTATGCAGTCCGCTAAATTCCTAATCCCATGCAACAACAATAAGATTCACAGCCTGCCTTGGAACAGTCGTATTTAAAGTGAGTATTCCATTTTGTATTTTAGCTCTTCTCCTGCCATGCGCTGCCTGAAGCTGGCCGGCACTTTCCAGATCCTTATACTGAGATGGTGTCGGTGCCTGTGGAGATCCCATTTCCTTCCACAGCTCGTATGAGTTACTGTGATAGCGATCGATAAGATATTGTGTGACCCAAACCTTTTTCCCGGGAATACCTTTAAGGACTATATCCACATCTGAATCAGGTGTGGACCTGTCATCATCGTGATAATTCCATACCATAACAGTTGCTTCATTCTGCTTTTTTGATGCTATTGAACCTATTTCAGTGCTCCCCCCCCTTATTCCTGATTCAATAACCTCAGCCCAGGATACTCCCCTGGTTGATGTTGTTTTAATTCTGGTGCCATCCATCATCCCAAACATCCTGAATACATTAAGCACAGGTTTATCAACTCCGTTTGTAGCCAGGTCACGAAAGCCGTGGAACCAGGGCTGGTCTTCAAATTCAAATGACCAGGATACAACACCCAGCAGATTGACCTTGTAGAACTCTGCCATATCGTAGATCTTAGCAAACGATGAGGCAGTGTAGCTCGAATACATAGTACCGTTCCTGTAGCCATTTTGAGGATAGACGGTCATTCCGCATGCTGCACATCCTTCAGGATCTGATTCCCCGATTATTACAGGCAGATCTTTATATCTGTCGTTGGAAGATACTATTTCAAATCCACTTGATATCTGACGTAACTGCGCCCCCATGTTCATCCGTACCATATTATCGACAAAACGCGGTGCGCCCTTTGCATGAAATGCTATAAAATCAAGGGGTGCTCCCGTTGTACCAGTTGCATAGTTAGTTCCCGATTCGCAATGTGCCAGGAAATGCATAAGGAATTTTGCTGCATTACTGCCGGCAGGTCCTGTTATATGAGGCCCCCCTACCTTTCCCTCCGGGAGTATCCTCTTTATGGCAGAAGCAGCATAATCGTACAGTATGCAATACTCATCAACATTACCACCCCAGTATTTTGCATCCGGTTCATTCCAGAGTTCCCAGTACCACGATTCCACTTCATCCTTGCCATATCGTTCAACAGAATGCTTTACCCATTGCTTTATAAGTTCTCCCCATTTCTTATAATCCTTTGGCGGATATCTCCATCCCGTATAGATATCATCGTAGGGATCGCCAGGTTTCCAGAAGTGGCGGTACGGTTCAGGATCAGATGATAAAGCTTCAGGCATAAATCCCATCTGGGCAAGAGGCTTCATCCCACGTTCCACATAAGTGTCGAATATCCTGTCAATAATGGTCCAGTCATATACCGGATTCCCATTCACGTCTTCAGTATAAACATTTGTGGATCCCCATTTAAGCGCAGGAACGCCATCTCCCGATGTAAGAAGGTTATGGGTCCTTATATGAACAGGAACAGGGCTCATGGCAGACAACTCTGAGAGGAGCTTCTTCCCGTCTTTCATATATGTATAATTAGGTTCATCATATCCGAACCATGCCCATACAGGCTCAAGCAGACACTGTTCAGCATTCAGGTCAGCTGAAACGGTAACCTTATTATTATCCTGGGCAAATAAAGAGAATGGAAACACTAGAACAAGGAGAAATATCAATCCGCGATTTTTCATCTACTGGCGTTTTGAGTCAATACCAAATTTATTTTAAAAATAGTTAAAAATCGTTATACTACTGATAAATGCATACCGGAGATTGATCAGGGAACATTCTTCCGGACCTATATAATTGCATTTGAACCAAAAAATAGTAATCTTTAGCACCCCGGATATTTAAAAGAAGAACAGGTTTCCCAAATGACTGACGACAGCCATTATAATATGCTAAAAAGACTGAGGCCGAGCAGAATAATCTTACCTGTTATCCTGGGGCTGGCTGTTATAGGGTGGTTTATTGCCAGTGAAATTGATGCGGAGGTACTCAGCAAACTCAATTTTACCTGGAAATCTGTGTTTTGGCTCATAATCGCCTGGTTGTGTATGCTATTCAGAGACCTGGGATACATAATCAGGATACGTATCTTATCTGACAATGATCTCACATGGAGACAGGCCTTCAGGGTGATAATGCTTTGGGAATTCACCAGTGCCATTTCCCCTTCAACAATCGGGGGAACAGCTGTGGCTGTTGTCTTTATCCATAAAGAGGGAATAAGTGTCGGCCGGAGTACATCCGTTGTTCTGGCGACTTCGTTCCTCGACGAACTCTATTTTGTTATTATGTTGCCTGTACTGCTTCTGTTTGTCGGAAGAGAAGCATTATTCACCACCTCTCTTCAGGGAACAGGAATGTCATTTCTCAATAACCTTACACTTTTTACAGCAATAGGATACTCTGTTATTCTTGCCTGGGTCATCCTTGTAGGATACGGGTTATTCTTAAATCCTGAGGGAATAAGCAAACTGATAAATAAAATATTCAGTTTCCCGCTTATTAACAGGTGGAAGGAAGCAGCTGGCAAAGCAGGAAATGATATTATTGAAAGCTCCCGTGAATTAAGAAGGAAACCTTTCAGGTTCTGGTTAAAAGCCTTTACGGCCACATTTCTGTCATGGACATCAAGGTACTGGGTCGCAAATGCAATATTGGTTGCGTTTTTTACAATAAAGGACCACTTCCTGATTTTTGCCAGGCAGCTTGTTACCTGGATCATGATGATCATCAGTCCTTCACCGGGAGGCAGTGGCTTTGCCGAACTTATCCTGGGCCGTTATATTACTGATCAGATCCCTTCTGATCCGCTGATAGCAGGGAGTTTAGCGCTTGCAATAGCAATAATTTGGAGGACGATAAGTTACTATCCGTACCTGGTCGTTGGAGCATTGCTCGTACCCGGGTGGATTGAAAGAAAATTTGTTAAACCAAAAACTGAAAAGAAATAGTTTTTTTCTAACTTCGGTATTTTCAGCTTTTACCTGATCATATCTGATTTATGAGTGAGGAGATCCTGAGAGCATTAATGGAATTATTCGCGCTGATCGTTAAGCAGGACGGCGGTGTACTTAGGAATGAGCGTGAGTATGTCTGTGAATTTCTTAATAAACAGTTATCAAAAGAATCTGTAAATGAGTACCTAGCTCTATTTGATATGCATGCAGGACCTGTTATGTCACCCTCAAAGGTAAAAATACCTGCAGTACCGTCGGTAAAGGATTCTGTCAAGATATTTGGAATATGCAAAAAGATCAATCGTACTCTTAACCAGGAACAGAAAGTTGTCGTCCTTATACGGTTATATGAACTGGTCAATGCTGACCGGCAGTTCACTCTTCAACGGATGAATATAATAACCACGGTCGCTGAGGTCTTTAAAATATCTTCCAATGAATTTGCAGCCACCGAGCAATTTGTAAAAAATGACGACCCTGAAGAGTTCAAAAGCCCTTCTATCCTGTCGCTTAGCCCTGGAGAGGAGAAGTGTGACCTCTGTAAAAAGCTCCTGTCTGGATACCAGAATACCAGGATATTCTTTTTACGGATCACCAGTGTTGATCTCTATTTCTTAAAGTACATGTCCGCTGAACAGCTTTATCTTAACGGACTGCCGATCAGTTCAGGTATTGTATATTCTTTTGCCAAAGGCAGTTCCGTCAGGTCACAACACGGAAATACAATATATTACAGCGATATCAGTGCAAGTTTCCTGTCTGATACTATAGTTAACAAAATATCTTTCACTGCCAGGGACTTATCTTATAAGTTCAGCGACGGACAGACAGCGATCAATAATCTTAATTTCTCAGTTGATGAGGGTAAGCTGATCGGCATCCTGGGCGCAAGCGGGTCCGGGAAAACCACCCTTCTTAACCTCTTAAGTGGTATCCAGAAACCCACATCAGGTACCATTAAGATAAACGGATTGGAGGTTAATAGTGAAAATAAGGCACTTGAGGGCGTCTTCGGATATGTCCCGCAGGATGATCTGCTGATTGAGGATCTTACCGTTTTTGAAAATCTCTATTTTACCGCCATGCAATGCTTCAGGCATAAATCAAAGGATGAGATTCTCTCCCTCGTTGACCATACCCTGTCAAACCTCGGATTACTTGAGAAAAGAGATCTTAAAGTAGGTTCCCCGTTTAACAAAATGATAAGCGGAGGGCAGAGAAAAAGGCTGAACATTGCTCTTGAACTGATCAGGGAACCACTGGTATTGTTCCTGGATGAACCGACTTCAGGCCTCTCATCAAGGGATTCAGAAAACCTCATGGACCTTCTCCGCGATCTCACAGTTAAGGGGGAACTGATTTTTACCATTATTCATCAGCCGTCGTCTGAGATCTTTAAGATGTTTGACAAAGTGATAATACTCGACCAGGAAGGTTACATGGCCTATTACGGAAATCCTGTCGACGCTGTGATCTATTTCAAAACCCTTGATGCCCAGATCAATGCAAACATAGGAGAATGCCCATCCTGCGGGAATGTAAATCCTGAGATCATTTTTAATATTATCGAGACCCGGGTGGTAGATGAATTCGGCAAATATACCGAAAAACGGAAAGTGCGTCCCGCAGAATGGGCCAGTGCATTCCGTCAGAAATTCCCTTTCAGTGAAGTACCCGAAGTACATGATCCGCCTCACCAGAATCTGCAGCGGCCCGGATTGTTCAGACAATTCATGATATACCTTGCTCGCGACTTCAGAAGCAAAATTGCAAACAGGCAATACGTGTTGTTAACCTTGCTGGAAGCACCCGTTCTTGGCTTTATACTCTCTTTTATAATAAGATATATTCCCGATCCTGATTCGGATATCTATATTTTTGCGGAAAATGAAAATATTCCTGTTTATATTTTCATGAGTATAATTGTAGCTCTTTTTCTTGGACTGACTATCAGTGCAGAGGAGATCTTCCGTGACAGAAAGATCCTGAAAAGGGAGCATTTTCTGAACCTGAGCAGATCAGGTTATCTCCTTTCGAAAGTTACAATCCTGATCCTAATTTCTGCTTTACAGACTGCACTTTTTGTTACGATTGCAAACCCGATACTTGGGATAAAAGGAATGTACTTCAACTACTGGCTTGCCCTTTTTACCACTGCTTTTTGTGCCAACATGCTGGGTCTGAATATATCAGCTTCGTTTAATTCGGCTGTTACGATATACATAGTAATCCCACTGTTAATCATTCCTATGATGGTTCTCAGCGGAGCCATGTTCCCCTTCGATAAGCTGAACCGCAGGATCGGGAATGTTGACAAAGTTCCCCTAATAGCAGAATTGATGCCAACAAGATGGACCTATGAAGCATTGATCGTGACACAGTTTAAAGATAACAGGTACAGCAAACAGCCTTTCAGTAAAGATGGAGAGACTTTTTACCAGCTTCAGAAAGAGATCAGCCAGGCTGAGTTCAATAAGATATACAGAATTAAAATGTTACGCGACGCGATAGAAACATCTCTGTTTGAGTACAGGTCAGGTTCTGCGGATATTGGTAACAATCGCGACGCAGCACGTAAAATACCGGGCCCGAAATACAGCAAGCTTCCTCTCCTGAAAAACGAACTGGGGAAAATGGCAATTGTCAATAACCTGGAACCCTTCAGCTACATTGATGGCCTTACTCCTTCTGAATTTAATGCGGTCATCGCAGATTCGCTTGTAAGCTATCTCGACCGGCTTGACAGAATATTCAGCAATATCTCAAATACAGCAAATGACACCAGGGACAGGTTCTACAACATGAATGATATCGTGCTTAAAAAGATGGAGAACGATTATTATAATTATAAGCTGCTTGAAATTGTAAGCCAGCCATATGAAAGGAAAAAAATCCTCGTACATGACAATACCATAGTGCAGAATACTGACCTGATCTACCTTGATCCCTACACAAACGGATCATTAAATTTCAGAACACATTTTTATGCCCCTGTAAAGAATATTTTCAGACGGAGAACAGACACATTTGTATTTAACATATGTTTGGTGTATTTCAGCGCCCTGTTCCTGTATCTGGTTCTTTATTTTGACCTGCTGGGCAAAGCTGTCAGGTTTTTTGAAGATCCTAAATTCTCAAAGTGAATAATTAATGTGTCTGTAAACTGATTTTTTGTATTTTTGTCTCAACCGGTACATCAATTGTATGAAAGGAAAAGTATTTTTATTGCTGATCAGTATGTTTGTATGCCTCTCCTGCAGGAATTCATCAAACAATAATTCTGAATTCGTATTTCCTGAAGAAGACTCAATCCCTGCTTCTGAAGCTGAGAAACTGAGTCCCGAAGCAATAGCAGATATCTCACGCAATATTTCATCTCCTGTTGAGATTGCCAACCTGCTTCAGTTACTTGAAGTTCCGTTTTCACAGGAGTATCTTGCTGCCGCAATTGATGCGAATAAACAGACAACAAATTTCGACAAAGCTCTTAAGCTCGGAATACTCGGTGCTGATCTCGGATACCTAAACATGTATGAAAAGACCGGAACCTCTCTTAATGTACTCTCTTCGATAAGAAAGATCGCAGAAGATATCAGGGTAGGGCAATATTTCGATTTCGAATCAATTACCAGGTTGTCCCGAAATAAATCCAATCTCGATTCCCTTCTCTTCATCTCAATCGACTCATATACTCAGATAGACAATTATCTGAGAGAAAATGAAAGGGGCCAGCTTTCAGCTTTAATGATCATCGGGGTCTGGCTTGAAGGGCAGTACCTGGCAACACAGGTTGTAAGGAAATATCCCGATTCCATTCTGGCGGACAGGATCGGAGAACAGAAGATAATTCTGAATGACCTTCTTCTCCTGATATCTCCCTATTGTAACCGCGATACAGAATTCACAAGTCTTTGCAAGGACCTTAATGATATTAAAGCCAGGTACCGTGATGTAAGGATAACATATACTCTCGGGGAGCCCGTAAGTGAGGAAAAAAATGGTGGGCTCGTCGTCACTCAAACCGAATCAAGTGTTGTTGAAATGTCAAAAGAACAACTTGATGGTATAATTGAGATTACTGAACAAATCAGAAACAGACTAATTTTAAATGATTAGTATGAAAACATATATCATTACTCTGGTCTTATTATCGGTTACCGCTATAGGATCTCTGGCACAGACTAGTGATACCTTTGTAAGTAACTGTGTTATGACAGCAGGCGATAATGCAAAGTATCTTAAAGATTTCAGAATTCAGCTTGGAAAAGCACCTGCCAAGGGTGAATTGCGCTACAAGGCCAATATGTCGCTGTGGAAAAACACAAAGTACAGGTTCACAATGTGCAGTACTGAAGATTCAAAGGGGAAGCTTATCCTGACTATAAAGGATAACACAAATAAAGAGATCCTCTCATCGTATAATCCGAAAACCGGTAAGACATATTCCTATATCGATTTCGTCTGTAACAGAAGCGGAATATACCAGCTTAGCTACGATTTCACCGATAACCAGCAGGGATCGGGTGTGGGGGTGGTTTCAATGCTGAAATGAGCTGACGGTTCATTTCAGGTATAATACCTGTATTGTAAGGACAAGCCCAAAAAGTAAACTGAAAATTATCCCGGAGATCGTCTTCTTTCTCAGCAACAGGAAATAATGTGTCAGAATAAAGCTGACAGGGATACCTGTTATCCATACTATTTCAACGGAAACCGATGGCAGAGCAAAATAAACGACCATAGAGATCAGGAACAACCAGGAAAGCAGAAAGAAAGTCTTGCGTGACTTTATCTTTTTGATATTCATTAGCGTAGATAAATGAATCATAGCAGCCAGCAGAACCAGCCCTGTAAAGGCAAGCACTGCAATTGTGAAGGGAGTAAATACATAACTGTCAGGCTTACTGAAAAGGTTATACTCCATAAGGACAAAAAGATCTTTCAGATCAAGTCCTGCAATATAATATATACCCATTGTCAGAACGAAAGGGGTGATTAATCCGATCAGCGAAACGAATACTTCCATTGCGCTGCCGGTCCTCAGTAACATCATACCTATTATGATCAGTATGCCGAACCAGATCAGATCAGCATAAAAGAGACTGCCTGTCCCTATCAGGATGCCCGCATCAAAAAAACTATATGCTACTCCTGGTTTCCTGTACGCTTCCATTATCTGCCTTATTGCAAGCATCAGAAACATAGCTCCAAAAATAGCAGGATTCATCAGCTGGTACTGAGGGAAAAAACCGCTTAACAAGATGTAAATTACAGCAGGCAGGAAAGTTCTTGTACTAATGAAAAAGATAGTGGTATTAAGGGTCACCATGAAGTAGGCCATCATGGCAACAAGAAATATCGTGAATATGATACCAGGCAGAGGATTGGTTCCGATCAAGGACGAAAGCATACCATAGAGAGGCATCGGGTAAAGGTCGAAATATAAAGAGAATTGGTTCTTAAGCCTGAAAAATGCGCCTGCCCAGACTAACAACAGAGTTAAAACAATCAACAATATTGTTCCCGGGCCGGTTCCTTTAAATAATCGTAGAAGCATTTATACTAAAGATCAAATCCTATGTCGGTTCTGTAACGGATCCCATCGAAGCTGATCAGGCCTGCATTGCGGTAGGAAATTTCAAGCGCCTCTTTCATTGTTTTTCCCAAGGAGCTGACAGCCAGAACACGCCCTCCTGACGTTATAACTCTGTCATTATCAATCTTTGTTCCTGCATGAAACAAAACACTCTCCTTCGTATTGTCCAGTCCGGATATCACCTTTCCTTTTTCATAATTACCCGGATACCCCCCGGATACAAGCATGACAGTTGTTGCGAATCTTTCATCAATTTCCAGTTCCCTTTCTGCGAGATCACCATATGCCACTCCTTCAATAAGTTCCATGAAGTCAGATTTTATTCTCGGTATTATAGCCTCGGACTCCGGATCACCAAGACGGGCATTATATTCAATTACGAAAGGTTCTTCCTTAACATTTATAAGACCAAAGAAGATAAATCCCTTATAGACGATCCCTTCCTCTGAAAGTCCCTTCATTGTAGGTTCTATTATACGTTTCTTCACCTTATCCATAAAGCCTTCCCGTGCAAATGATACCGGTGAAACTGCTCCCATGCCGCCTGTATTCAGGCCGGTATCGCCTTCCCCTATCCTTTTATAATCCTTAGCTTCAGGTAAGATCTTATAATCCTTCCCGTCGGTGATGATAAAAACAGACAACTCGATCCCCTTGAGGAACTGCTCCGCAACCACTTTATTTCCTGCCACACCAAATTTCCCCTTCAATATCTCGTCTATTGCACCAAGCGCTTCATCAAAGTCATCGATTATCAGGACCCCTTTACCGGCGGCAAGACCATCTGCCTTAATGACATAGGGAGGATCAAGTGTCCTCAGGAACCCGGGTGCCTCTTTCACAGAGTACCGGTCAAAGCTCCTATAGGCAGCCGTCGGTATCCCGTGCCTGATGAGGAAGGCTTTAGCAAAATCCTTGCTCCCCTCAAGGCGCGCAGCCGACCTGTCGGGTCCTATTACCGGTATGTTTTTCAGGATACCGTCTGACTGAAAAAAATCATATATCCCTGCTACAAGCGGTGCTTCAGGACCCACAATAACCATATCTATCTTATTCTCCAGAACGGCTTTACCAACTCCTGCAAAATCCACGGGATCAATATTCAGGTTAGTCCCGGTAGTGGCAGTCCCGGCATTACCCGGTCCGATAAAGATCCTGCTTACTTTAAGACTTTGAGCCAGCTTCCATGCAAGAGCATGCTCCCT